>CALMDI010000695.1 GCA_937864975.1 uncultured Chloroflexota bacterium
CCCTCGCCAGCTGGCTGGTCGACGTGCTCAACGCCCTCACCGGCAACCTCGACAAGCCCGGCGGGGCCATGTGGGCCAAGCCGGCCCATGGCAACCCCACCACGTCGGGGAAGCGGGGCGGGCGGGGGGTCACGATCAACCGGCGCCAGAGCCGGGTGCGGGGGCTGCCCGAGAGCTTCGGCGAGTACCCGGCCGTCGCCATGGCCGAGGAGATCGAGACGCCGGGACCCGGCCAGATCCGGGCCATGGTGGTCGTCGCCGGCAACCCGGTGTTGTCCACGCCCAACGGCGAGCGGCTGGCCCGTGCCCTCGACACCCTCGACTTCATGGGCAAGCAGGGGGCGCGCATTGTTCAGAATCACGGATTCAAACCCGGCGTTCTCAAACGCTCCGAACGTCGCGGTGACCGCTGGATCGGGCAGCAGGTGCATCAATCCGGTCGCGATAGCGGTTTTCGCTCCAACCAGCTTTGCCATGTCCTGAGGATTGCGCGCGTCCACCTGCACGGCGCGGTATCCCTGGCGTTCGGCTTCGGCAACCGCATTCGGATGCAGGTCGGTGTAGTAGAGTAGCTGGTCAGGACGAGGATGAAACGGTGTCGGGGTGCCGCCGCCTATCAGAGCGACGTCGGTAAGGTTCCATTTTTCAATCGCCGTTTTGGCGACGGGCCCTTGCGTCACAAAGGCATAATTAAAACCGGGCCAGAGTTGAACCATGCGCGAACAGACCATTCGCGTAGGTTCGTTGATCTCCACCGTCCAGTCGCCAATGCGTTCGGGAGCGTTGTCTTTATACCAGGTATAGGCAAGCCATGCTCCGATTAGATCCGACCTTACTTCATTATTCATCTGCGGTGTCCTTTTGGCGCGAAGTTTGCCAAAAGATACCGCACTCTGCTGCCGTCGGCAACGGCAAGAGCGTGGTATTTGGGTCGGATTTAAAATTGGAGTGACGAAATCGTGAGTCAGCGAAGCGGCGTGGGAGTCCGTTGATCGGCGCGCGCAAGGTCGCGAAGGTAATTGATGCCTGCTTCCCGATCATCGACGAAGCGGTAGGGGCGGCGCACCATGGTTGGGATGCTGAGCTTCGCAAACCGGTTCGCATTGATGAACGCGAATCCCGCCGTGTTCGGATGGTTCACCAGTGCCATCAGCGAGGTGATCGTCGTAATTCGCAGCGGCATCGTCACTGAGCCGGTGAAATCGACTACGAAATAGACGGGCTTCGTCGCCAGTTCGGTCAGGCAGGCGTCCATGACGTTTTCGAGGTCCTCAATCGTGATACGCCCCCAGTAGTCCGCGGACATCAGCCACGGCTCTTCGATCCAGTAGGTTTTGGTCGGCATACAACCCCACTTTGCCCTGCACTTCCAGAGTACCCTCTCTTCTTAAAGCTAAGGCAGGAATAATACTTCGTTCGTAAAGGTTTGTGAAATTTACGAAAAATTCACATATTCTTTGTGCTTCGACCCAAGAATTCCCTCGAAAATTGTATGTGGATCACGGAAGGATTAAGGAGACCATCTCAATGACCGCAATCGTTAATAAACTGACGAACGAGCCGATCATTATCACAACGATCAGCGACCGCACGACAGCAAGCGCCCTGGCGGATGCATTCCTGAAGAATGCCGAAATCGCGACCGCGAACGAGGGTCGCATCTACCGTGTCATCGACGTGCGCCCGGCAGCGGAAACGTTCGGGTGGAGTGTGACGAACTGGCTTGAAATCGCCAGGGGGGTCGCGGGCGGCGCGGTCAGACCGGAACTGGAAGCCGTCTTTGTCGGCACGCCCGATATGGCGCCCTTTTTCAACAACGCGCAGCTCCTCTTCTTCGCGAGCATGGATCAGGCGCTCAACTACGCGCGGCGCGAAGTCGCCGGCATTGCCGTTTGATCGCAGCCCGTTGTCGAGCGCCGGGCGCTCCCGCCATGTGGCGACCCGCGCTCGCCGGCGGCGAAAGCTCAGATGGGCTTCCATCATCGCGGTTGGCATTGCCGCCCATCCTGGCTCCACAGCTTTCGTCCGACGGTTCCAAGCCTCCCGATTTCCACGGGAGGATTTCTGTATTTCGCACGATCCAGTTATCCTGCGGCATCGATCATGCGTCGGGGTCGCGTTGAGGCATGATGACTAACGGAGAGCAGCATTCGATGGCTGCGGAAGCCTTAACCGATATTTTTATTGAGATGAACAGCACGCTGAAGCTCGATCAGGTGCTGGAGCACATTCTCGCGCTGGCAACGCGCGTGGTTCCGCACGATGCCTCGAACGTGACGCTGTTGGAAAACGGCGTCGTCCAGCAAACCGCCTCGCGCGGGTGGGAAGCGCAGGGAAGAGCGCTTCCCAGCGAATGCACCGGCATCTCGCCTCAGGTGATCGCCTCGATCTGGAAAACGAACCGCCCGACTGTCTTCAACGATACGAGGAAGGCGTCGGGCTGGACGCCAACACCGGAAAGCGGATGGGTCCGCGCGCACGTCGGACTGCCGATTCGGATCGATGGTCGCGCCATTGGCGTGCTCAGCCTCAGCAGCCGCACGCCCGGCGCGTTTGACAGTGTGAGCGCCGCGAGCCTGCAAGTGTTCGCGGATGGCGCGGGCATTGCGATTCGCAACGCGCGGCTGTTCAAGGAGGCACATCAGCACGCGGCAGAACTCGAGACGCTGCGCCGGATCAGCTTATCGCTCAACACCAATCGCGACATTGGCGACGTGCTGACCGCTATTCTGAAAGGCTCGCTTCAGCTTCTGGATGGCGCGAGCGCCGCGTACATTTTTCTGTACGAAGGCGAGATGCTGTCGTCGGGCATGGCGATGTGGGCAGATACGCTGCGGAGCGAACCTGCCGAGGAACCGCACCCGAACAGCCTTCACTACTCTATCGCGCGACAGGGCGAGCTTGTCGTGGTGCAAAACCCGATTCTGGGGGCAACCGGAGCCAATGGCGCTCGCCTCGTCAGCACGACGATTGGCTTGCCGCTGAAGATTGGTCCGCGCGTGACCGGCGTCATGAGCATGCATTACGCGACCGCGCGCCCGATTGCGGAAAACGAGCTACGCATCCTGCGCCTGCTGGGCGATCAGGCGGTCGTCGCCATCGAAAATGCACGCTATTTTGAGCGCGCGGAACATCGCGCCGCCGAAGTCGAGCTTCTGTATGATGTCGCCACCGCCAGCGACGGCAATCGGTCGGTGGTCGAAAGCCTGAGCGACGTTTCCGCACTGTTTCTTAAAGCGTTTGATGCCTCGATTGTCTACTGTTATCTCCCTCACACCTATCAGGATGCCGACGGCGAGGCGTTCATCCTGCTGAATCCGGTGTCGGTCGTCGGTATGGACGTACCGCTGTCGGCGCTTCCGGTCGTGCGCGTGGGGGATACGAGCAGTTGGATCGCTCTGGCAGTCGAGGATCAATCCCCGGAGACCACCGACGTCTTTACCGACAGCACCAACTACGTCGCCATCAGTCCCGATGCGACGTCCGCGGTCGTGCTGCCGCTGACCAGCGGGGATCAGGTAATCGCCGCGATGGTGATGGAATTCCCCGCCGGGACCAACCCCTACGATCAGGCGATCACGCAGTTGATGCTCGCCACGGCAAACACGTTTGCTTCAGTCTTACACAATGTGTCCCTATGGCAAGGGCTGCGCGAGAGCGAGCAGCGTTTCCGCCAGCTTGCGGAAAGCGTCGAAGAAGTCTTTCTCCTCATCGACGGCGCCAAGGAAACAATCCTTTACATGAGTCCGTCGTTCGAAAAACTCTGGGGTCGCCCGGTGCAGGAATTATATGCGGCGCCGCTGACCTGGTTCGACACGTTTCATCCCGACGACCAACCGCGCGTGCGCCAGCTTCGCGAGACACGCTCCACACTCGCGGGAACCCCTTACGACGGCGAGCACCGCATCATCCGCCCGGACGGCACGCAGCGTTGGATTCGCCTTCGGACCTTCCCGGTGGACAATGGACAGGGCAAGAACTATCGCGTCACGGTCGTCGCGGAGGACATTACCGAGCGCAAGCAGGCAGACCAGCAAACGTTTGAGCTGGCGATGGAAAAGCAGAAGATGAAGCTGCTGGCGGAGTTTATTCGGGATGTCTCGCACGACTTCCGCACCCCGCTCGCCACCATCAACACCAGCGCCTATTTGCTGAACCGCGCCCCCGATGCCGAGTCGCGCGCGCAGCGAATCGAGATTATCAGCGAGCAGGTGGCGCGGCTGGAGCAGCTTTTAGAAGGGCTGATGACGATCACGCGGCTCGATCAGGAAACGGAATTTCAATTCGCGCCCGTCGATATGAATCGGCTCGCACGTGAAATCGAGCTGCGCGTTCAGTCCACGGCGGCGCTCAAGGAAATTACGTTGAACCTCGACCTGATGCCCGATCTGCCGGCGATTGAGGGCGACGAAGGCAAGCTTGACCACACGCTCATGAATCTGCTCAGGAACGCCGTTCAATATACGCCTCCTAAGGGGACGATCACCGTTCATACGTCGGCAACCGACGAGGAAATTCTGGTCGAGGTCACCGACACCGGCGTGGGCATTCAGCCCGACGAACTGGATCGCGTGTTCGAGCGCTTCTACCGTACCGACCACGCGCGCCGTTCGGAAACCGGCGGTATCGGGCTGGGGCTGGCAATCGCGAAAAAGATCGTGGAGCGGCACGGCGGTCAAATCGGAGTTGACAGCCAGCCTGGCAAGGGCAGCCGCTTCTGGATGCGCCTGCCGCAGCATCTGAGCGAAGCCTCCCGAAAACGCATCACCGGCGAACTCACCGCGGTAAGCAGCACGTCCCCGGCATAAACCCGCGAGCGATGGCGCGCTGTCGCCCTCGGCTCCTGAAGGCGGGCGTGGTATAATGGCGGCAGTCTTATACTCCAGCCAGCAGCACCCGATTCATGGCGAAACGATCCTTTTCGCAAACCCTCCCCACGCTATTTGCAGGGCTTGCCCTGCGCTGCCCGAACTGCGAGCAAGGCAGGATGTTTGACGGCTTGCTCAACATGCGTAAAACGTGCGATGTGTGCGGCGTCCGCTTCGAGCGTCAGGCGGGCGAATCGGTCGGGGGCATGTACCTGAACCTGGGATTAGCGGAGTTATCCGCAATCCCCGGTTTCTTCATCGTCGACGCGCTGTTCGACCCGCCGTTTATCCCGCACCTGCTCTTCTGGCTGGCGTACACCCTGGTTTTTTGCCTGCTGTTCTATCGCCACGCGCGCGGCTTGTGGGTGAGCATCGCTTACCTCACGGGTGGCTTGCAGACCGACGACGATTACCAGAAGGCGCGCGACAGGCAGCCGCCCGGTCGTTAAGCAACCTCAGCGCCCGGCTCAGTCGCCCGTACAACGCCCTGTTTCGACCCGCCGCTGCGCCGCCTGGCGCGTGGTCGGGCACGACGTTTTCAAAACATTTGTGCGCCTCTAATCGCGCACTCACGGTAAGCACAGTCGGTCTATACTATAATTCTGGGGAAGTCGTGTAGTGGAGTGTAACACAATGAATCGGTTCGAC
Source organism: uncultured Chloroflexota bacterium (assembly GCA_937864975.1). Classification (GTDB taxonomy): domain Bacteria; phylum Chloroflexota; class Anaerolineae; order Aggregatilineales; family Phototrophicaceae; genus ZC4RG36. The sequence goes on from CALMDI010000695.1 coordinate 5,517, forward strand.
GCTTTGCGCGAACGCTCAAGACAACTGACGACGACGGCGCTTATCGCCGTGGTCTTTGCAGGCGGCTTCGCGCTCGGCGGACAGTACGCCGTCGGCTCGGCGCAAAGTCCGTTTTCCCCACCTGCCAACGCCGACGAATTGTTTGCGCCCTTCTGGCAGGTTTATAACCTTATTCAGGATGAATACGTCGATCCCGAAGGCGATCCGGTCGATCAGCAGACATTGATTGACGGAGCGATTACCGGGATGGTCGATGCGCTTGGCGACGAGTTCAGCAGCTATATGGACGCCGAGATGTACCCGCTCATCAACCAGGATATGGAAGGTGAGATCGATGGCATCGGCGTGGTCATTCGCACGCTGGACGAAACGGGCGAAATTGAGGTCGTCAGCGTGATGGAAGATTCCCCGGCGATGCGCGCCGGCATTCTCCCCGGCGATATCTTTGCCTTCGTCGGCGGGGAGGATGTGAGCCTGATGACCCAGCTTGAACTGGCGCAGCGCGTGCGCGGACCGGAAGGAACCACGGTCGAAATCACGGTGCGCCGCGGCGATGAATTCATCGACTATACGATCCCGCGCGAGCGCATCGTCATTCCGATGGTCGAGTCGGAAGTGCTGGATAACCAGATTGGCTACGTGCGGCTCAACCAGTTCGGACCGCAGGCGCGCGTGGAAGTGGATAAAGCCATTTCCTCGATGAACCCGACCGACCACCCGATGGGCGGCGGCGAGGGCCGCACCTCGGGCGGCCGCCACCCGGTCACGCCGTGGGGCAAGCCGACCAAGGGCGCCCGCACCCGTCACAACAAGTCGACCGACAAGATGATCATCCG
>CALMDI010000696.1 GCA_937864975.1 uncultured Chloroflexota bacterium
CGGCGGCGAATAATGCCGCTTTCCAGATATTCGAGCACAAAGACGATGATGCCGCCAAGCAGGACGCCCAGCACGACTCCCGCGGCGGCGTTGAGTGCAGGCTTCGGCTGCACGATACTGAGGGCTGGATTGTCCTGCAAGTTCGCCTCGATGCGATCCTGCCGCAGCGCTTCCTGATTTTGGCGGTTGCGGAATTCGACCAGCATCAAGCCCCACTCGCGTGCGACCGCCCCCGCCACGCCGGGGTCCTGGAGATCGACGTCGATCTGAATTTGCAGGCTGAGTTGGATCGGCGCGATGGTCGAATCTGTCATGAGCTGCGGCGCGGTCATATCCAGTTGGAGGTTGTCGATGACACGCTGGGCGATAATCTCGCTGTCCAGATAGGCGGCGTACTGCGCCAGCAGGCGCGTCGCCGATTCGGTCAGGCTCAGGTCGGCGCGCGCGGGCTGCACGAGAACGCGCTGCGTCGCGCGCCAGACGGTTTCCTGCTGCGTGCTGAAGTAGTAGGCGCTGGCAGCGGCGATGATCGCGAGCAGTAAAATAATCCAGCCGCGCCGGACCAGGATGCGCCCATAGTCAATCAGATTCATTCGATGTCTCCCGGCGTTGCACCGGCTAAAGAGGATACGCCAGCGGTAGGGATTATGGCAAGGGCGCGCCGCTTTTGCCCTCTCGCGGAGGTACGAACCGGCAGGTGCGCGGCGTCTAACGTGTGTGAGCGTTTACAACCCGGATGGATTTTGCAGCCGCCGGATTCCTGTCGTGCCGAGCCGCGCGGCAATCGCCTCGATGGTTTCGCCGGTTTCGGGATGACGCACACCGGGCGCGATTTCCGCGAGCGGCACGGCAGCATAGGCATAGCGCAGAATTTCCGGCGATGGCGAGCGCCAGGGCTTCGCGCCGTATTCCAGCGGTGTGTCGCCCCAGAGCAGGATGTCGAGGTCGATGGGCACCCGCGAACGCGCGCCGGGCGTGTCACGCTGGCGTCCAAGCGCGGCTTCAATCGGGCGCAGCACGTTGAGCTTGAACTCTTGCGGCGCGCGCGTGGTGCGGCATTTGAGCGCCATGTTGACATAGTCGCCGCCGCCCGCGGTTTCGCCGCGCGCCTCGGTGAGATACGGAGAGGAGACCGCCAGCGGAATGACGTGCTCGCGCAACTGCCGGAGCGCGGCGTCGAGGTTCGTCATTGGCTCGTCGTTGGAACTCAGCAGCAGGTAAACGGTCGTCAATGGCATCTGCATTCATCCATTTCCAGAGTTGAAAACGATTTAATCTCAAGGGAGCGTTCACGCGCTCCTAAGATGGCGGTTTTATGATCGTGTTGTTATTCACGGCGACCGTTTGAACAGACAGAATGGAACATCATGGACTCGTTTCGCACGAACCCCGCTTCTGACCGATATATCGACGTCGACTCAGATGACGATCAGGATGTAGTCCGGCAGGACGGGCTTTACACTCAGGAATTTCTCGAATCATTCGAGCTGGGACTTCCCCCCGTCGACCACGCGCGGATTGAAGCGGCGACCCGCAGCATCCTTGAAGCCGTCGGCGAAGACCCGATCCGCGACGGACTGCTGCGGACGCCAGGACGTGTCGCGCGGATGTACGACGAGCTTCTCAGCGGCTATCGCGTCGATCCGCAAAAGCTGATTAACGACGCCATGTTCGACGTCGATTATAGCGACATGGTCATCGTCCGAGACATCGAGTTCTCCAGCCTGTGCGAGCACCACATGCTGCCATTTCTGGGGCACGCTCACGTCGCCTATATTCCGAATGGCAAGGTGGTCGGACTGTCGAAGATTCCACGCATCGTCGACATGTTCGCGCGACGGCTACAGGTGCAGGAGCGGATGACGCACCAGATCGCCGACTTTATCAATGAAGTTCTGAACCCGCAGGGTGTCGCGGTCGTTCTTGAGGGCTTCCACATGTGCGCGATGATTCGCGGCGTAAAGAAGAGCGATTCGAGCATGACGACCAGCGCCGTGCTTGGCACCTTTGCGACCTGCGCCATGACACGCAGCGAGTTCATGGAACATCTACAGCGCCCCCGCACGCGCTTCTAGAGCGCGTTATGCACTTTACAGGGTTG
>CALMDI010000697.1 GCA_937864975.1 uncultured Chloroflexota bacterium
CGAATCAGGGTGAGCCGATTGCGCGTCTGATAATACAGGATGAGGGGCTTCAAGTGCGGATGGTGTTTGTGCGCGCCCTGAGCCTGATGATCGGCGATGGAGCGCGGTACGAGATAGGACGCAACGCCTTTCCTCGCCAGTCGCAGCGAATAATCACTTTCTTCGCTGTAAAGAAAGAACGATGGATCGATGAAGCCATGCTCCCGAATCATCGCCAGCGGAAGGAGCAGGCTGCTGCCGTGCAAACGGGTCACGGCGCGCTCGGACGGGTCGGCAAATACCTCTTCGTACAGCCCATCGAAGCGCTTCACCCGACTCAGGTCCGCCGTTCCGTCGGGTTTCGTTGCCCACAGGCTCAGCTTCACACGGCGCTCGCCGGAGCCATTCTCGCGCTCGACGGGAACACCTCCATAGAGCGCGCTGCCGTGTCGCTGATACGCGGTGACGAGCGCGCTCAGCGCGTCCGGCTCTACAACGGCGTCGGGATTGACAATCCAGAACAACTCCGCCTCCAAGCGTTCGGCTTCTGCCAGCGCCAGCGCGTTCCCAGCCGCGTAGCCGAGGTTACTTTCCGAGCCGATAAGCGTAATGTCGGGAAGCGCCTGCTGAAGTCGCGCCACGGAGTCATCGCGCGAGGCGTTATCGACGATGACAATCTTGAAGCGCTCATAATCAAGCTGGCGCAGCGCGTTCACACAGCGGATCGTAAGATCAGCGTCGTTCCAGTTGAGAACCGAAATCAAGACGAGCGGACCAGGGTCGGGCAGGGGCATACAATTCGACGCCAGAGGCAACACCGATGAGGTGGGGCATTATAACGGTCGACCGTTATAATGCAACTCGCGCCGGTTGATCGAGGAGCGCGCGCGCGTTACACTTGCGCCCGTAGCCGGTGTTGGGGACAGGGGTTGTCAGGTTCGGCACGCTTTGACACCACGGAGGACGCTGCATGAGAGTTTTTATTGCCGGAGTGGACGGCTACCTGGGCTTTCCCCTTGCCCAGCATTTGACCGCGCGCGGACACGCGGTTGCCGGAGCGGACATGCTGCTGCGGCGGCAGTGGGTGGACGAAGTCGGCGGTCAGAGCGCCATTCCGGTATATGCCATCGAGGAACGCCTTGAGGCGTTTCGCGAGCGGAACACCGCAAACCTGACGTTTCGCAAAGGCGACTTTCTCGACTATCCGTTTATTCTCGGTTTTCTGAACGACTTCCAGCCTGACGCGATTGTGCATCTGGGCGAGATGCCGTCCGCGCCGTACTCCATGATCGACCAGGCGCACGCGGTTTTCACGCAGAAGAATAACGTCCTCGGCAATCTGAATATTCTGTGGGCGATGCGCGAGGTTTGCCCGAACGCGCATCTGGTCAAGCTGGGGACGATGGGCGAGTACGGCACGCCCAACGTCGACATTCCCGAAGGCTTCTTCGAGATCGAATACCGGGGGCGGAAAGACACGCTGCCGTTTCCGCGGCAGGCGGGCAGCTTCTATCACTGGAGCAAAGTCCACGATTCAGGCAATACGATGTTCGCCTGCCGCATCTGGGGACTGCGCTCGACCGACATTATGCAGGGGGTGGTCTTCGGCACGCAGATCGACGCGATGGGCGACGACCCGCGCCTGCGGAGCCGCCTGGACTTCGATCAGTGTTTCGGCACGGCGATCAATCGCTTCTGCTGCCAGGCGGTCATCGGGCATCCGCTGACGCTTTATGGGCTTGGCGGGCAGACGCGCGGTTTCTTGCCGCTGCGGGATTCCATTCAGTGCCTGACGATTGCCGTCGAAAATCCACCAACGGCGGGCGAGTACCGGGTCTTCAACCAGTTCGAGGAATGCTATACCGTCGAAGAACTGGCGTACAAGGTGCAGCGCGCGGCGGCGGACCTGGGGCTCAGCGTGACCATTCATCATTACGATAACCCGCGCAAAGAGCAGGAACGGCACTACATGAACCCGGATCGCAACCACCTGATCGACCTCGGCTACAAACCGACGCATGACGTTCATGCCGAGCTAAAGATCATGCTGAAGGATTTGATGCCGCACCGCGAGCGCATCGAACAGAAGCGTGACGTGCTCGTGCCCGACATTCGCTGGGACGGCACGCGCCGCCGCTCGGAGATCATCGACGAGCAGCTTTCCGCCGTGAAGTAACACCGCCGCACAACCGACGTTGAAGGTCTCGCGTGGGCTTGTCCCGCCCACGTTTTCGATTTGAGGAGCAGTATTTATGCAGACAGGCACGATTCAGGTTCTGGAACTCGACCAACTGAGCGCCGACGCGCGCGCCCGCCTGATGCGCCGCGCCGAACAGGATATACGCGACCTGCTGCCGCTGGCTCAGGATGTGATCGACCGCGTGCGAACGCACGGCGATACGGGCGTGGTCGAGTATGCGCGACGTTTTGACGCAAAGGACTTTGAAGCGTCGATGCTGCGCGCGACACCGGATGAATTTCGCCGCGCTCGCGCCGCGCTGGAACCTGCCGTGATCGAGGCGATTGAGCAGGCGCACGATAATATCCTGCGCTTCCACGCCGAGCAGATGCCGGAGCCGATGTGGTTTATGGAAGTGCAGCCCGGCATCATGGCGGGGGAAAAGGTGACGCCCGTGACCAGCGCTGGATTGTACGTGCCGCGCGGCAAAGGCGCGTTTCCGTCGGTCATGCTCATGCTGGCGACTCCGGCGAAGGTAGCACCGCGCATTGTCGTCGGCACGCCGCCGACGCCGGAAGGTCATGCCGACGCCGCCTCGCTCGTCGCCGCCGAGGTGTGCGGTGTAGACGAGGTCTACGTCGTCGGTGGGATGCAGGCGATTGCAGCGCTGGCATATGGTACGGAAACGATTCCGCGCGTGGACAAGATTATCGGTCCCGGCAGCAGCTACGTGTCGGCGGCGAAACGTCTCCTGTATGGCACGGTGGACGTGGGCTTGCCCGCCGGACCGAGCGAGGCGATTATCCTGACCGACGAACACGCCGACGCGCGGCTGGCAGCGCTGGATTTGCTGGTCGAAGCCGAACACGGACCCGAATCGGCGGCGCTGCTGGTGACACACAGCCGGGAGGTCGTCCAAACCGCGCTGGAAGTCTTACCCGGTTATATCGCGGAACTGCCGGAGTGGCGGCGCGCGTTCGTGCAGAATGTGCTGTCGAATTACGGCGGAATCGTGCTCACGCGCTCGCTGGACGAATCGATTCAGTTCGTGAACGACTACGCGCCAGAGCACCTGGAAGTGCTGACGCAGGAACCATTTATCACCCTTCAGCGAATTCGCAACGCGGGCGAAATTTTGCTCGGTCCGATGACGCCGATTCCGACGGCGAATTACTGCCTCGGCTTAAATGCCATCCTGCCCACGGGCGGCTTCGCGCGCAGCTTCTCGTCGGTGAGTGTGTGGGACTTCCTCAAGCGCAGCGGCGTCGGCTACCTGTCCCCGGAGGGTTATGGGCGGCTGCAGGGGATTACGGCGACGCTGGCAGATTACGAGGGGTTCCCGGCACACGCGATGGCGATCCGCAGGCGCAACGAAATTCTGGGGCTATGAGCAGCACGATTCTTGATCAGATTCAGAAGCTGCAATTTGACGACCGCGCGGGGGCGGAAGCGCTTGCCCTTCAGTTTATCCGCGACACACTGGCGCTGGATGCCGTCTCGGTCGAGCTGCGCCCGCTTGCCGTGTCGCTCAACTCCTTCAACGGATTCATGACGCTGGCAGACGGCAGGCGGTTATTCTTTAAGACCCACACCGAACCGGAC
>CALMDI010000698.1 GCA_937864975.1 uncultured Chloroflexota bacterium
TTCGCGCTCCTTGTCCAGCGCGCGGCGCAGTTCCTCCTCCGCCTGTCTGCGGCGGGTAATGTCGCGCGCGATGCCCTCGATGGCGATCATTCGTCCCGACGCATCCCGAACGGCGACGCTGCGGTGCTCGACCCACACCACGCGGTTATCCCGCTTTCGCCAGCGTAAAATCACCGGGTCGTGAAACGATTCAGGATGAGTCAGCGTGGCTTCCAGAAGGGAGCGATCATCCGGGTGAACGATGTCGAACAGGATTTTTGGATTGGCGTAGAGTTCGTCGGGTGTGAACCCGATGAGATCCTCGGCGGCGGGGCTGACATAGTCGAACCCCCGGTCGGGATACACGCGGAAGCGGTAAATGGTGTCCTGCGCGTTCTCGGCAAGGCGGCGGTAGCGAGCCTCGCTCTCCTTGACAGCGCGCTCCATCTCCTTGCGCCCGGTAATGTCGCGGAAGCCGCCGACGATGCCGTCCGTCCGAACGTCATCCGACATCCGATTTAAGCCCACATCGGCGTCGAACGTCGTGCCGTCCTTGCGCTGCATGACGACCTCAAGCCGTCCGGGCACCTCGTTCTGATGCACGGCTTTCATCGCTTCGAGGAGCACGTCGACCGATTCGGGCGTCGCGAAGGAGAGGATCGATTGCTCCATGATTTCGGAGGGTTCGACGCCGAAGAGGTGGTCAAAAGCGGTGTTCGTCAGGCGGATAAACCCGTCGGCGCTCATCAGCGCGATGCCGTCGCTGGTGTGGTTCAGGATGGATTCGACGTAGTCTTTGGCGCGCTGCAGCTCTTCCGTTCGCTCGTTGACCAGTCGTTCCAGGTCAGTCGCGTAGCGCCGAATGGCGTCGTCTGTCTGGCGCTTTTGCTCGCGCAGCTCTCGCTGCTGCATGGCGTGCGCGACCGCGGGTCCCAACCGCACCAGCCGGTCTTTGAGCAGGTAATCCGACGCCCCCAACTTCATGACTTCGACGGCGATGTCTTCGGAAACCGTGCCGGTCAGCACGATAAATGGGATGTCGAGGCTGCGTTCCTGTAGCAGCGTCAGGGCACGCTTCGCGCTGAACTGCGGCAGCGAATAATCCGCGAGGATCAGGTCGATATCATCGTTGAGCGCGGCAAGGTAATCCGCCTCGGTTTCCACGCGCCGCCACTGAACGCCAAACCCGTCACGGCGAAGCTGGTGCAGCAGCAGTTCGGCGTCGCTGGGGCGATCTTCGACGATCAGGAGTTTTAAGTCGATAGACATTCGGACATTCTCAGGTGCCAGGTTCAGTATTAGACGGCGGGTGGCTGATTGAGAACCACCCAATACAAGCCGATCTGCCGGATCGCTTCGGTAAACTGCGCGAAATCGACCGGCTTGGTGATGAAGCTGTTGACGCCAAGCCGATAGCTCTCGACGATGTCGCGCTCTTCCTTCGATGACGTCATCACGACAACCGGAATCGACTGCGTTCGCGTGTCCGACTTGATGCGCTGAAGGACTTCGAGACCATCGACCTTTGGCAACTTGAGGTCGAGCAGAACCAGGCGCAGCTGCCGCTGGTGCATGGTCATGTCATCGGAAAACAGGTACTCCAGCGCCTCCGCGCCATCGCGAGCGACGCGGATGCTGTTCCCGATGTGATATTTTTTTAAGGCGTGCAGTGCCAGTTCCAGATCGCTTGGATTGTCTTCGACCAGCAGGATCTCGACCAACCTATCCTCCATTGGACGTGTCCCCCTCCAGCGTGAAATAAAATGCAGCGCCTTTGTCCACTTCCGCTTCTGTCCAGACCCGCCCCCCGTGGCGTCGAATAATCCGCTGGACGATGGCAAGCCCGACCCCGGTACCCTCAAATTCCTCCGAGCGGTGCAGGCGCTGAAAGACGCCGAACAGCTTGTGTGCGTACTGCATGTCGAACCCCGCGCCATTATCACGCACGTGATAGACCGTTTCCCCGTCCTTCACGTCCGATCCAACGTGAATTTGGGTGACCTTGCGCCCGCGCGTGAACTTCAAGGCGTTCGTAAGGAGATTGGTATAGACCTGCCGGAGCAGTACCGGGTCGGCATTGGCGGCGGGCATTGGGTCGATGGTGAGTTCGATCTTGCGTCCATTCTCCTGATACTGTAAATCGTCCGCGACGTGCCGAACCAGGCTCGTTGGCTCGATAGGCTGCTTGTTCAGCGGCTGGCGGCTCAGCCGCGAGAAGTTCAGTAAATCGTCAATCAGGTCGCCCATTTGCTGCGCGTTTTCGCTGACGAGCTTCAGATAACGCCTCGCGTCCTCGTCAAGCTGCGGCGCGTAGTCGTCCAGCAGAATGCGCGCAAAGCCGTTGATCGCCCGCAGCGGCGCGCGCAGGTCATGCGACACAGAATAGCTGAACGACTCCAGTTCCCGATTCGCAGTTTCCAGTTCGGCGGTCTGTCGTCGCAGGCTCTCGTTAAGCTGCCGAATCTGCTGGTCGGTTTCACGCTGGTCGGTAATGTCCCGGCTGATTCCGACGATGCCCGTAATCTGCCCCTGTGGGTTACGCAGCGGTACTTTGGTCGTCAGAAACCAGGCGTTCCTGCCGCTGTGGGTGACCGTCGGCTCTTCGCGCGTGATGGGTTGACCCGTTTCGATGACGGTTCGCTCGTCGTCGAAATAGGCTTGCGCGTATTCGGACGGGAACAGATCGAAGTCCGTTTTGCCGACGACGTCGTCCAGGTCAGCAACGCCGATCACGTCGCGATGCGTCCTATTATTCAGGATGAACCGGCTTTCCGTGTCTTTGCTGTACACCGCGTCGGGAAGATTGTCGATCAGGGTTTGCAAAAGAATCCGCTCCTTCTGAAGGACTGCTTCCGCCTTTTCGCGCTCGGCGATCTGGTCTTGCAGCAGCAGATTTGCCTGCGATAGCTCGACCGTGCGCGTCTCGACGCGCTGTTCCAGGTCGTCATGAGCGCTCTGCAAAGCGGTTTCGGCGAGGCGGCGTTCGGTCTCGCGCTCCTCAAGCGCCTGCGCCATATCGTCAAGCCCAGCCGCCAGATACACAAGCTCATTCGCGCCAGCGCGCAGACCGGTTCGCGCGTCCAGACTGCCTGCTTTAAGCGCGCTAACCGTCGCCATGAGCCGTTGGATGGGACGCAGTATGAAGCGCGTCGTGCCCAGCGTGGCGACCGTCAGCGTGAACACGACGACGACAGCCAGCAGAATCAACTGGTTCATGAACAGGCGGTTGACGTCCGCGAACGCGACCGACCTCGGCACGCCGAGGCTGAGGAACAGACCCTCGTCCGGCAGATTGAGCGGCGCGACCGCATACAGCCGCTCCACGCCGTCCATCCCGGTGGTTTCGACCATATTCGTGCTCTGGCTGCTCCGCATCGCTTCGATGAGCGGCGCGTCCGCGGCGGTCTGCCCGACCCATTGTTCAGGGTTCGGCACCCGTCCGATAATGGTTCCGTTGCGGTCGATGAGCGTTAGAGTCGTGTCCGGCGGGAGTTGAACCTCGCTCATCAATTGCTGGATGGCAGCCAGGTTGAGCGCGCCCCAGACGACGGCGATGGTGTTTCCGTCGGCGTCACGGGTTGGGTAGCCAAAATTGATCGTCGGCAGTCCGGTGATACGCCCAACCTGGTATTCGCCAATGGCGATATCGTCGCCGTTGAGCGCGCGTTGGAAGTAAGCGCGATCCGTGATATTGACGGTCTGCGCGCTGGGCACGCCGCTGCACACGATGTCGCCATTCAGGTCGGCAACGCCGAGGTTCGTGAAAATCGTGTGTTTGGCG
>CALMDI010000699.1 GCA_937864975.1 uncultured Chloroflexota bacterium
ATTGGGCGCCGATGAGAATGTCCTCAGGTAGCCGCGAGCCGGTACCCCATTCCGCGGACGGTCTCGATGGCGTCCGCGCCGTCCGCAATCGCGCGACGAAACGCGGCAAGCGTGTTTTCGGGACACTGCGCGGCATTCCCGCGGTGCGCCATGACCAGCGGGCGCGGTCGCCGTTTGAGTTCCTCGACGATGCGGCGGCGCAGCAGGCTCATGGCAAGCCGAAGGGGGTCGCGCGGCGCAGCAGCAGAATCAGAATCGTCAGCGTGAGCGGGCTGAGCAGAGTCGAGGTCAGAATCGCGCTCGACATAAACTTGTCGTCCAGTCCAAACTCGGTCGCAAAAATGATGGTCACAATGGCGACAGGCATACTCGCCTGCATGATGACCGCGATGCTCGCCGGACCCTGCACCCCCAGCAGCGCGATCAGCGCCAGCGCCACCAGCGGCGACACCAGCAAGCGCAGCCCTGCCCCCACGCTCGCCAGCCGGACGTGAGTGACACTCGTCACCTGCGCGAGCTGCAGCCCAAGCAAAACCAGCATCGCCGGGATGGATCCCTGCGCCGCCAGGCTGAACGAGCGCTGCACGACCGGCGCGAGCGGAATGTCGAGGCTGTTCACCAGAAGTCCCGCCATCGCCGCGTAGATCATCGGTACCTGAAGAATACTTTTCACCGCCTGCCGCGCCGGCTTCTTGCCCGTCGAGGCGACGAAAATGCCCATGCTGTAATTCAAAAACGTGACCACGACGTAGACAACCACGGCGCGCGCCAGCACGTCGTTATTAAACGCGAAGCCGATCAGCGGTAAGCCGAAGTTGCCGTTGTTGGGACAGATCGCGCTCAGCATCAACCCCGCGCGGCTCAGGCGGTCGTCGCCGCGCCAGCGCGCCACACCATAAGCAAGGAGCGTCATGATGCCGACGAACAGCAGCATCACCAGCGCGATCTGCGTCAGTTCGGCGGCGTCTACGTCGGTTTTGGAAAGCGAGTCAAATACCAACGACGGCGAAAAAATGTAGAAGATGACGCGCCCAAGCGTGCGCGGATCAACGCCTTTCCAGCGTCCGAGGAGGAAGCCGCCGGCGGAAATCACCAGGATCGGGGCAATATTATCGAAAAAAATTTGCAGCAGTTCTAACAACGGCGCGCCCTTTCGCCGCAAAACAAACCGCCCGGCACAATGTCCGGGCGGTTCCATGCCATGCGTGGATGGTATGCTGGCGAAGCGTCAGTCGTCAAGATCAGCCCGGTCGAATTCTCCGACCAGCGCCGCGTTGGCAATCGCCTCCTCGATGACTTCGAGCAGGTCGTCGTCGCCCGCTTCTTCCGCCTTGCGCGCCACCGCTTCCAGCGCGCGCATCGAGTCCCGCCCGCCGATCTCGCCGAGCGACCAGATTGCCGCTTCCTGGATTTCAGCGTCAGTACCGAACGCCATTTTGACCAGGCTCGGAACGGCATCGCGCGTTTCAAGCTCGCCTGCCGCGCGCGCCGCCTCGTAGCGCATTTCCGGGTCAGGGCTTTCAAGCTCGCGGACGACCACCGGATTCCAGCGCTCGTCGTAGGAACGCCCCATCGCGTACAGCGAGCTGACGCGCATCCTGGGGTCGTCGCTCTGGTACGCCTCCGAGATCGCCTCGTCGACAATCTCGTGACCGCAGTTGGAAATCGCTTCCAGCGCGCGCCGGCGCACGTCGACGTCTTCCGCGTCGTTCGTCAGCAGGCTGACGGCGATGTCCTGAGCGCGCGACGTTTCGCTTTCAGGTAAGTTGCCGAGTTCCCCGGCGAGAATGTAGCGTCCGAGCGCGCTCATGGCTGCCGCGCGCACCGCAGTCGACTCGTCCCACTGAGCCATCTCGATCAGTTGATCCAGCAAGCCCGGCGAGAGATCGTCAAACAGCAAATCAATTGCCGCCTCGCGCACGCCCGGATCGCTGTCGGTCAGGCTGAACAAGCCCAGTATGCGATAGTCCAATTCGACATTTGCCTCGACCACGTCTGCCAGCCGCCGCACCACGCGGCGACGAAACTCCGGGCTGAGCATTTCCCACACCGGACCGAAGCGTTCCAGATCATTGGTCGTCATGCCCGACAAGCCATAGAACACAGTTGACGACATCTTCTCATGTTCGCCCTGCTTCAGGGCATCGAGCGTCGTCGCCAGATCGGGCGGATTCTTCGCACGCTGCGTGCGATCGAGTTGCTTCTGCTTGAGCTTCATCGTATTGACCCTACCTCTATCGCATCAACTCTGTGACCGGATTGACGAGGTCGTTCAGCATCAGAACGACCATTGCCGACAGCAGAATCGCCAAGCCGACGAGATGGACAACGCCTTCGCGCTCCGGCGCAATCGGGCGACCGCGAACGATTTCCAGCAGCACAAACACGATTCGACCGCCGTCCAGCGCGGGCAGCGGCAGCAGATTGGTGAGACCCAGCGCGATGCTGATGACGGCGATGAAATTCAGAATAATCGTCGGCTGATCTTCCTGAACGCTCTGCTGCAGGATGACGCCGCCCATCTGACCGATGCCGACGACGCTCACAGGACGCGCCGCTTCCGGCTCAATCGTACCCGCGAGAATTTCCGAGGGAACGCGCGCGATGGTCGCCAGAACGTCCCCGGCGCGGTAGAGACTGTACTGAATTGCCTCGCCGAGCGGCTGCGACACCAGCACTTCCTTCGGCGGACCTTCCTGATACAGCAGCCCGGTCTGAGTGTCGATGGCAACCGATGCTTCCGTGGAGGTGATACCCATCGAGCCTTCACCCTCCGGCGGGTTCTCGCGCGGCACGAGCGTCACCGTGACCGGCTCGCCGTCGCGCAGCAGGACAAGCTCGACGTCTTCGCCCAGATTCGCCTGCGTCTGATCGCGCAGATCAACGAAAGTGTTCAAACGGCGTCCGTTGAACTGCGTCACGAGATCGCCCGGCTCGATTCCCGCTTCCGACGCCGGTGAATTCGGCGCGACGCCGAGAATGATCGGGTAAAACTCCAGTGCCGGCGCCGCCCCTAAATCGGGGGTGAAGGCAATTTCCACGGGCACGGTGCGCGGCACGACATCGTCTTCGCTGCCTGCTTCCGCGCGCACCACGTTCAGCGTGACCGCCTGACCGTTCAGCGCATACAGTCGCTCGACAAAATCGACGCCGTTCTCGAACGGCTCACCGTTGAGACCCTCGATCACGTCGCCGGGCAAAACGCCTGCCTCGGCGAGCGCCGACGTGTCCGGCACGTCGACCACGATGACGCGCCCACCAGCCACTTCGGGAATGCCGATGAGGGCGACGATGGCAAACAACACCAGCGCCAGCAGAAAATTCGCCAGCGCGCCCGCCGAGAAAAAGAAGATGCGCGCCAGCGGCGACGCTTCGTTGACCGACATGGTCTTGCGAATACCCCGCGCGCGCGCCAGCTCGCGGTCGCGCTCCGTCGCCTCGTCGCCCACCTGGCGTACCATGTCCTCGCCAAGCGGGCGCACAAAGCCGCCGAGCGGCAGCGCAAGCCCGCCGCCGATGTACAGCCCGCTCGAATAGATCGACAGGGCCGTCGCGCGCTTCTCCTTGGGGAAATAGTCGGCGATCATCGAGTAAGCCGCGGGCGACGCGCTCGCCTCCCCGATGCCGACGCCAATGCGCGCCGTGGCCAACATCGCGAAGCTCGACGCGAAC
>CALMDI010000700.1 GCA_937864975.1 uncultured Chloroflexota bacterium
AAAAATAGGTAACGAACAGCATGGCCGCGCCATAATACGGTAGCCGCGACGTATCCTCCGGCCAGGTGTTAAGCTGTGTCTCTGGCGTAACCAGAAAACTCAGCGCTGTTGAGAGATTATCGTCGCCAAAGCCGAGGTAGATTTCCGTAAATTTGGAAAAGCCTTCATCGACCCAGGTAAATTCATTAGGGTCTTGATTGCTGCGGATCATGTGCTGAAATTCGTGTGCGACAGTCGGCGTCAGACTTGGCGCATCAATGTTCGTGCCGAGTGAGTCGAGGTTGAAAAAGAACATCTCGTGTTCGTTGCTGGTCGAGACGGCTTCCACCGGGTACGTGTGCTCGCTCACAAAATACGCCGCCGTCCCCGCGCCGAGATTGCGAACGAATAAACCGTACACACGCGGATCGCCATCAATGCCGGGGATATCTTCGCTACCCCACAGGCGGCGCGTTTCGTCGTAGATTCGCTGGTCAAACGCCAGCGCCAGCGCCTTCAGGCTGCCCTGATCGACCTGCACGTCTGCTTCGACCCACAGGTAAATGTGATCGCCGACGGCGCGCAGCACCGCGTCGACCTCGAAAGCAAGGTCTTCCGACGAATTAGTGACGTGGAACGTCTCGCGGTCGCCCAGCGCATAGGCGGGCGGCGCGGTCGGCGGTGGGGCAATGATGCCAATGCCCAGAAGCTCGCGCGCCAGCTGCACGCGGTCGCGCGGCGGGATCGTCTCGGCGTCCAGCGCCGCGACGGTTGGATACTCGACCGGGGCGGACGCGCCTTCCTGCGCGCTCATGGGCGAGGCTGCCAGTACGAGCAGCACAGCAAAGATGGATAGGGAAACATGAATCCACTTGATCATATCTTCACCACGATTAAATCAACATTGCGGGCAGATACGGTTGCAAAACTTGAACAAGTACATCTGCCGATACTTGCCCTAGTTCCTTTGGCTCGGTTTTGTGTAAACCTCCGCCATAGGAACGACCCGACGCTTTCAGAGTTTCAACAGAGATACTGTTGAGCGCTGTCCACAAAATCGGCGTAAGTTCCGGGTGGTTGATTATCGCCTCAGCCAAGTCAGGTTTGGGATACAGCATAAGATAAACATTCGGCGCGGTTGCGTTGGAGTGATTGAGAATAAAACGGAATGCCCGCTGCGTGACCGCATTCTGGCGGTTCATATAGGTGCAAAGTAACGGGGCAGAGGGACGATTCTCTTGAGAATACCAGGGAGAACGGTGCCTGCATAGGTAATTTGTGTGAATACCTTCGGCAATACCCTTTTGAAGATAATGCCACAGCGACGGATAGTAAGTTCTCAGCACATGCTCTGGCAAGTTACAGCTGAGCAAATAACGAGTGGATGTTAGTAAGGGATCACCGGATCTATCCGCCGGAATGACGTCATCCTTTAAATAGCGTGGGCTGGGCAGGATGGGCTTCACAAAGGCTTCTGGAAGCTCATAGGCTTTGATCTGTTCTTTTGAGAGGATAAAGAAGTGGTTTGCACCAGTTGCCAATCCGCGCTTAATGGTGAAGTATTCGGATAGTGTTTTACGAGAGGCAGTGGGCGATCTTCGCAGGTTCTGAAGGCTCGTTAAGTTCCATTTTTTGGTTTTGGCAAGATCACTAACCGAAATCCTTGTGGTGACCTGAGGCGTCGCTAAACTGCCGCCATAGGTGAATTGGACGACGTGATCGGCTGGGGGTAGTCGATTCCTGAACCAGACAACCGCTGATGAGACAAGCGCATCATTAAATTGAACATCCTGGGCGTTAAACCGATGAATCCGCAGCAACGTGACCTTTTGCAGCAGATATTCCTGAATCTGCTTCCCATAAGCGACATCCATAAACTCGCTTGGAATGAGCCAGCCTGCAAGGGCGTCCTGTGCCATCCAGCCGTGAGCCAAGCCCAGAAAGTAGCAGTAGAGACCGGAGAGACCATTTAATGATACCCCCGTGAGTCGTTGAATAGTGCTTCTTAATCTTACTTTTTCATCGGGATCGAGGTGATGATGGCGCACATAAGGTGGGTTACAGATGACCAGCGTTGCCTTTTGATCTTCATGAGGTGGATCAGCTTCAGTAAAATCTTCGATATGAATAGTAAGAGGGAAAGCTTTCCAAAGCTTGACTGCTTCCGCCGCGTAGTGTAGATCAATCTCATATCCAAGTGCGCTCTGAATGCGCTGTGGCTCAAAGGTAGATAGGAAAGCCGAATAAAACGCCCCTGTGCCTAGTGCAGGATCTAAGAAACGAACACTTTCTGTGTCCAGCAAGCTCCGCGCGTAAGTAAGCATTTCCAGGGCTAACGGCGGTGGCGTTGCGAACTGTCCCAGCCGGTTTCGCTCCTGAGGCGATTTTTGGGCATCCAACCGCTGTTGAATATGCAGTCGGTCGGCTTCCACCGAGTTCAGATTGAGCACATTACACCCCAAATCTCTCTAAATCGTCCATCCTGTGTTCCCAGAACCAATCGATGCCCTCGGCAGCTTCATAACCTAGATAACCGCTATCAAAATAACCGCACAACAATAGGATGAAGCGGACGTTTTCACCATAGGTTTTCCGCAGCTGCGTTATCTTAATCGCTTCCTCTTTACGACGTTTATTGGTGTTTGTGAAGTCGCCTGCCGACTTTGCCTCTACGAGAAGTGGCAACTCCTCGACTTTAGCGCTTCGAGGCATAATAACAATATCAACAGGAATATTCACCGTTCGTGTTCCCAAATCCTGACGAACCTTGACGTTCAGGCGAAAGGCAAACGTACCGGGTCGCAATGTGCTAAAAAGAAGTCCCGGTATTTGTACCTGAACATAACCTCGTTGCTCTAACCATTCTTTTGCTCTTAAAAGCTGTCGCTGTTCCTGGGCATTTCGAAGAATCGGATTCGTTAGCGCGCTGCAAAGGCGATCAGCAACAATCGTCGCCGAGCGATGCGCCTCCGCGTCGGACGGGTCCCGGTTAAGCTCTAACCAGGGTAAAATGTCACGGTCAGCTAATTGTGTGATTACTTGCCCGATGCGATTTAGTGGTGCATCCGACAAGTTCAAGCAACTATAGGTAGGGAAGCGATACCGGGTTGACGAGTAGAACGATGACGGCGG
>CALMDI010000701.1 GCA_937864975.1 uncultured Chloroflexota bacterium
CCATTAACCTGCGAAAGCTCGACCTCTGCAAGGCTTCCCAGCACGACCGGCTGCGGGGTTGTCGCCGTGTTAATGTCAATCGGCTGCCCAAAGAGCACAATCGCGCCGTCGCCGCTGCCCGCCAGCGTACCGACCACGCGCACCTCGTTCGGGGCAAGCGCATCATTATCATCGTTGTTTCCGGGGATGAGATCGCCGTTATTGCCGCCGTTGTCGCCACCCCCGTTGCCGCCAATGACGAGAGCACCATTGTCGCCGCCGGCGTTGTCTCCGATGAAGACCGCGCCGTTATCACCAAAATTGTCAACATCGTCGTCGAAGCCGCTGCGAAGATTGACCGCGCCTGCCAGCCACACGCCATCCTGTCCCATTGCCAGACTGACCGTGGCGGGCGCGCCAACGGCGATGCCAGGCTCGATGGTGTTGTTGGCGACCGCGTTGGCGAGGTCGAACGTCAATCCGCCCATGTTCAGCAGTTGACCGTCGAACGATTGCACAAGCCCGGTAACCTCGACTTCGTTCGCGCCGAAGGTCGGACTCGTCGGGCTGACCGCCGCGGCGACCACCTGTCCTTCAGGGGTGACAGACGCATCCACCCGTACGGGTTGACCCACGAACAAACCGGTGTTCAACGCCGCGTTCGAGGTGTCGATCACCTGACCGTTGACCGTAATCGACGTGGGGTTCAACGCTTCAATCACGCCGACGAACTGGACAGGACTCTGATTCTGAACCTGTGCTGATGCCAGGAGGAAGGGCAGTGCCATGACGAACACGAACAGCAGCCCGACCGCGAGAAGTTTCCAGCTTTTCCCAGACATTGAACGCTCCTCTACTTCCGTATCTGATCGCTATAGATAAACAGTCATTTATAGATCGACTGCGATCCACGGATTGGATTGTAGCAGTTGTAATTTCATTTGAGATTAATGGATTGTGAGTCGGGCAGACATATGGTGCGGGCAGCATTTCATGCCGACATGCCGCCTGGGATAGCGACTGAAATTTGAGGATTATTCCAGCGGGTGACGCTCGATCTTGCGGCGCAGGCGAATCATTCTGCCGCGCGTGGGATGCACGCGGTTGACGACTTCATCCATGCGGCGGTTAAAGCGGTTGAGGCGCTGACGCCAGAAGGCAAAGATATAGCTGAGCTGGCGTCGCTGGCGGTTGACAAAGCTGCCGCGCGCTTCTTCCGGCTTGGGCACGCCCCAGCGCACGACCATCGACGCCCACGACAAGCCACCGCCGAAGCCGACGAAGACGAGGTAATCGTCCTGCTTGACGCGCCCCTGCTGCACCGCTTCACACAGCGCGATGGGGATGGACGCCGCGGACGTGTTGCCGTAATTTTCGAGATTGGACATGAACAGGCTTTCGTCCAGCTTCAGGTGCCTTGCCGCCGACTGAATGATGCGCTGGTTTGCCTGGTGGGGAATGATGAGGCTGATGTCATTCAGGGTCAGCCCTGCCTGCGCCACGACCTGCGGAATGCTCTCGGTCATCACGCGGCTGCCGAACTTGAAGACTTCGCTCCCGTTCATGTACATTTTGTTGAATTTGTGCCCGTTCGCGGAGGTCGAATCGAGGCTGCCGACGCTGGGCACGCACAGCAGATCGCCGCCGTAGCCGTCCGACCGCAGCACCGAGGTTAGGACGCCGCCCTCCGCTTCGCTCGCCTGAAGCACAATCGCGCCCGCGCCATCGCCAAACAGAATGCACGTACTTCGATCCTGCCAATCGAGGATGCGGCTCATGGTTTCGGTGCCGATGACGAGCGCAGTTTCGATGCTGCCCGACCGGATTGCCTGCGATGCCATGTTGACGCCGTAGACGAAGCCAGAGCAGGCGGCGCTCAGGTCGAACGCGCCCGCGTTATTCGCGCCAAGCCACGCCTGAATCAGGCTCGCGGTGCTGGGAAAGATATTGTCCGGCGTCGAGGTGGCGACGATGACCATATCCAGCTCGGCGGGCAGCACGTCGGCAACTTCCAGCGCGCGCTGCGCCGCTTTCAAGCCGAGCGAAGAGGTCGACTCTTTCTCGCTGGCGATGTAGCGCTGTTTGATGCCCGTCCGCGACTGGATCCACTCGTCGGTGGTATCGACAATTGCCGCCATGTCGTCGTTGGTCATGACGTTTTCCGGGATCGCCATGCCCCAACCGACGATGTGTGCGTAGATGCCTGAGCCTGATCGCGGTGTTTCCGACGCCGTGCGACTAGGCGTGACCGTTTTCATTGTATTTGCCAAATAAGACCACCGCGTTATGCCCGCCAAAGCCGAACGAATTGCTCATGACGATGTCGATTTGGTGCGGGACGCCCGTATGCGGCGTGTAGTTGAGGTCACACTCTGGATCAGGATTGTCCAGGTTGACCGTCGGTGGAACGAAATTATCGCGCAGCGCCATGATCGAGAAGACAGCTTCGACCGCGCCTGCCGCGCCCATCAGGTGACCCGTGACCGACTTGGTCGAGCTGATGGGAATCTCGTACGCCTGCTCGCCCATTGCCCGCTTGATCGCCAGCGTCTCGCTCTTGTCGTTGAGCGGCGTGCTGGTGCCGTGGGCATTGATGTAATCCACGTCGGCAGGCTCAAGCCCGGCATCTTCGAGCGCATATTGAATCGCGGTCGCCGCGCCTTCGCCGGTTTCCAGCGGCGCCGTAACGTGGTAGGCGTCGGAGGTATGCCCGTAGCCCAGAATTTCGGCGTAGATTTTTGCGCCGCGCGCCTGCGCGTGGTCGAGGTCTTCGAGCATGAGGAGCGCCGCGCCTTCCGCGACGACGAAGCCATCGCGGTCAACATCGAACGGACGCGAGGCTTTTTCCGGCGCTTCGTTCCGCCGGGAAATCGCCGTCATGTTATTGAAACTGGCAATCGCGATCTGGTTGAGACCCGCTTCCGAGCTTCCGGCGAGAATCGCCTTCGCGCCGCCGCGGCGAATGATCTCGGTCGCCTCGCCGATGCAGTTGTTGCCGGTCGCGCAGGCGGTCGAGATGGCGAAATTGGGTCCGCGCAGCCCGTAGGTCATCGACAGCTTGCCGGAAGGCGCGTCCGGGAGCATCATCGGAATCATCAACGGGCTGACGGCTTTCGGTCCGCGCTCGATGAACGCCTTCACGCTCTCGTAGATCGATTCAATGCCGCCGATGCCGGAGCCACAGACGCAGCCAATGGAGTAGCGATTCTCCGGCGTGATTTCCAACCCGGCGTCGTCAATCGCCTGCTTCGCCGCGTAAAGCGCAAGCTGCGTCACGCGGTCGGTGCGGCGCGCCTCGCGGCGACCGAGAAAGGTTTCGGGGTCAAAGCCTTTGACTTCCCCGCCGAAATGATTTTCGAGATGGCTGGTGTCGAAGCGCTCGATGGTGCGGATGCCGGTTTTGCCTGCCGCCGCGTTTTGCCACGCTTCTTCAACCGTGTTGCCGGTGGGAGCGATAATACCCATTCCAGTGACGACGACCCGACGTCGTTCCACAGTGATGCCTCCAAATGCCCAACCTGCGGGGCAAACGTCCAATGGACTTTTCTTTGAACAGAAGCGTAATGGAGAAGTGTCCCCTTTTCAAGACAACACCGCCGGGGGTGGAACGTTGCTTCGCAAGCGATGAGACATAAGCTACCTTGATTGCTAGTTCTGACGCGAAACCCCACCCTCTGTCTCCCTCCCCGAAATCGGCTGGGGAGACGACACTTTTCAGCATAAGAGTTTGTCCGGGGCGAAAAACAGCCCCGGA
>CALMDI010000702.1 GCA_937864975.1 uncultured Chloroflexota bacterium
ATTTGCACTGCATTTCGCCCGGCAGCCCGCGCGGGTGAACGGTGAAATGAAAGTACTTGAATCGGCGGGCATATTCCGCCCGTAAAAGTTCCGCCTTTTCCACGCAGCCGTCTTCCGCCGCTTCCATCGCCAGCACGATAATCATGCGCTCGTGCGCCTGATACTGGCGGCTCAACTGGTCGAGCGTGCGGCGCAGACTGTGCAGCGGCTCCTTGTAGTTCGGGACGATGACGATGTGCCGCACGTCGTTCCACGCCAGCGCGTCGGGTGGGGCGTTCTCCTTGTAGAGCGCGCACCAGTCGATGCGTTCCCACTGGCGAATTTTTCGCAGCCCCATCGCATTGGCGATGCCCGCCATGAGGAAGCGGACGGCGGAGTAAAAGGCGACGAGGACGGCGACCAGCAGGATAAAACGCGGAAAGGCGATGGCGCTCGCGACCGAGAAGAGCAGCGCGACCCACGCCAGACAGCCGGGAATGCCATCCAGGAAGCGTTCCGGGATCGCCGGGGGTGGCGTTCCCGCCCAGATGGAGTGACCGACGCCCATCTGGACACTGTTGCGACGCCCACCGCTCGATTGATACGGCACAATGGATTCCGTTTAGCTTCTCACTCGTTTGCGCCACTTAGAATACCATAGCGCCATGCTCGCACCAATTCGGAATTCCGCGAGGACGCTATTGCGTCAAATCGCTCCTTCTCACCACAGCAGTGGTTACACCTTTCGATCACTTCCTGTCCGCGCCTTGTCATTGGCGTAGGTTCTAAATGAACGCGGCTGCGTTTTATAAGCCTTTCTCCGTATACGGGGAAAGGGGGAGCGAACCGCAGGTTCGCGGGGGATAGGGGTTGCCTGGCGGCGCTATCCATCGTTATCGGATAGCGCCGGAAATCCTCTCCGCCGCCCCAGATCGTGTTACAATCGGGGCTTAATCGAGCTTCATAAGATCGGGATGAGTGATGAGCGCGCGAATTCTGGTGATCGACGACGATAAGGAAGTCTCGCGCCTGCTTCAGATCGACCTCAAGCGCAACGGCTACGAAGTCGTCGTCGCGACCGACGGCATTCAGGGCTTGCGCGTCTTCCACGACACGAAGCCCGACCTTGTGTTACTCGACGTGGCGCTGCCGCGAATGGACGGGCGCATGGTCTGCCAGCGCATCCGCGAGCTTTCCGACGTGCCCATCCTCATGATGACCGCGCACGCCGTGACCGAAGATGACATTGCAACCGGGTTGGATCTGGGCGCGGACGAGTACGTGCTCAAGCCGATCCGCTCGGTCGAGTTTCAAGCGCGCGTTCGGGCGCTGCTGCGGCGCAACAAGCCCGACGAAGGCGACAAGCCGCTGCCGATGTTCTACAAGGACGATTATCTCTCGGTTGACCTGAACACGCGGCGTGTCAGCATTCGCGGCGAGGAGCTGCGTCTGACGCCAACCGAGTTCAAGCTGCTGGCAATGTTCGTCCAGCATCCGGGCGACGTACTGACCTTCCAGCAGCTCCTTGAACGTGTTTGGGGCTACGAATACCAGAACGAGCATCATTACCCGCGCATCTACGTTTCGCACCTGCGCCACAAGATCGAACCGGATCACCGCACCCCAACTTACATCCAGAACGAGTACGGGACGGGGTATCGGTTCGTAGGATCGAGTACTGAGGATTGAGGGTTGAGGTTTGAGTAAAAACAGTGCTCAGGACTGGATGCTGAGTACCGAGTGGGAACGGCAGTAACTTTTCCACTTTTAACTCATCCTTTGTATTTCACTCAACCCTCAATCCTCATTCCTCACTACTATTTCTTCGTCCCCTTGAGTCCTCGCGACGCGGTTAAATTCACGAGGTTCGTCTTGTAGTCGTAGAGGTTGCGGCGCTTTTCCGCGTGAGCGTTCCGCGCCAGCTCGACCAGTTGGTGAACCAGCGCGCGCGGCGGAAGGTCGGTCGCCTGCCACAGATAGAACGACAGCGATCCCGGCATGGTATTGATCTCGTTCAGATAAACGCTGTCCGTATCCGGTTGCAGCAGGAAGTCGATGCGGGCAATGCCGCGCCCGCGAATGGCGCGAAACGCGGCAATCGCCATCGCCTGCACGCGCTGCGTCAGCGCGTCGCCAATCGGCGCGGGAATAATGCGCTCGGCGCTTTTCATGCCTTCGCCGCCGCGCAGGTATTTTTCCTCGTACGTCAGGAAATCGTCCCACGAAACCGGCTGTTCCAGCACCGACGCGCGCATCGCCGTCTCGTCGCCCAGCACCGAGCAGTTGATTTCGACCGCTCCGGCGACCGCTTCCTCGACCAGTATCCGGCTGTCCAAATTGGCGGCTACGTCAATCGACGCGCGCAGCAGGCGTTCATCCGACGCTTTGCCGATGCCGATGCTGGAACCCAGCGTGACAGGCTTCACGAAGACCGGGCAGCGCAACT
>CALMDI010000703.1 GCA_937864975.1 uncultured Chloroflexota bacterium
GACTGCTCAGGCGTTTTGCCAACGTTCTTGGTAAGGTGAAGGGACAGCCCATGCAAAACAGGTTGCCGACCAACAGCAGCGCGAGAACGATCAAGCCGCGATAATGCACCCAGGGCCGACAGTTGCGAGGTTTTGTGAGGCAAGCTGCGCACCAGTGAAGCCGTCGTAGCTCAGCAGCAGCGCAATCGCCAGCAGTGGCAGTTGGAATACTAAGCGTCCATAGCGCCACTTGAGCACACGACCCAACAGCGGAATGCGCAGCACGTCGAACAGCACAGGCGGGCGATAAAGTTGTTGTGCCATATTACGCTCCCACGCTCACGTTAAAGCGTTCTTCGGCGCGGCTGCCATCGGGAAGAGTGGCTGTTACCGTGAGAGTCCAATCGCCGCCCATACGCCAATCAAACAGCACGCGATATTCTCCGTTTATGCTTTCTGTTACGTCGCGCAGCACAGGCACCATGCCCGCGTGGTTCATATCGCCACGCACGCTGAGTGCTGCGTCATCAATCGGGTTTCTCGCTGCATCGCGCAAGGTGATGATGAGCATCCCTTCGCCTACCGTCGGCGGAGTAGGTTCGTAGCGCACGTCGAATTGTATGTTAGGGTTGGAAGCGAGTTCGCTGTTCTGGCGGCAGCTTATCAGCGCAAGGCACAGCAGCATGAAAAAAAGAAGTCGGCGCATCACATTTTCCGTAGAATCAACGAACGGCTATTATACGCCTAAACGGTGAGAAGTCCGCGGGCGGTTTAGCAAATATACCCAAGAATTGAGGGAAAAAGAGTACGTGAAAGTGTGTACAATGAAGTTTACAGTTGTCAGTTTACAGTTATCACTGACGTTACGCACCCTGAACCTGTGAACAAGGGGTTTAAACCCCTTGTTCGAGCTGAATCTGCGTAACATCAGTTATCAGTAAAATACAAGTCGTTCACCAAATCAGCCATGAAAAAGCCGTAGTGGTTGCAAAGTAAGTGATGACTGTTTGAGTCGAACAAGGGGATTAATCCCCCTGTTCATCACTTAGCAAACGACTTCTACCGAAAAACGATTAGGGAAAGAGCCTCCATGAGTCGTATTTTCATCAACTATCGACGGCAGGACAGCGAAGGTTACGTTGGGCGTTTGTACGATCATCTGACACTGCATTTTGAGCGCAACGATGTGTTCATGGATGTGGACGACATCAAACCGGGCGCGGATTTTGTTAAAACGCTGGAAGATGCGGTCTCTGGATGTGATGTGTTTATCGCCGTCATCGGTCCGCAGTGGATACACAGCGCGAACGACGATGGCACACGGCGACTCGACGATTGGAACAACTTTGTGCGTATCGAAATTGCCAGCGCGATCAGGATGAATAAGGTGGTGATTCCTGTGCTAGTCGGGCGGGCGCGGATGCCTGCGCACAAAGACCTGCCCGAAGACATCGCTGCACTGGCAAGGCGCAACGCCTTTGAACTCAGTCATCAACGGTTCGGTGCAGATATGATGAACCTGGTCGAGGCAATCAGGGCGGTGCCTTCGAGCTTTGCCAAGCCGCCGATTGACGCCACCGCACTGCGCGAGAAAGAAGCCGCACTCAAGCAGGTGCGCCTCGATTTGGTGGGCGCAACCGACTCGCCGCTGTATCAATTCCGTACCGAAAACCGACTGTTTCCGGTGTTGGGCGAAGGCAGCGCCAACGCCAACATCATGTTTATCGGTGAAGCGCCGGGCAAAGCAGAAGCGCAGCAAGGCAGACCGTTCATTGGTCCTTCAGGTGAAATCCTGGCAGAGATGCTCAAAAGTATATCGCTCAAGCGTGAGGACGTGTACATCACCAACCTGCTTTTAGATCGTCCATCGGAAGATCGTGACCCGAC
The DNA here is from genome assembly GCA_937864975.1 of uncultured Chloroflexota bacterium. GTDB lineage: Bacteria > Chloroflexota > Anaerolineae > Aggregatilineales > Phototrophicaceae > ZC4RG36. The sequence continues at coordinate 1,867 of CALMDI010000703.1, forward strand.
GCTTGAAGAAATCGCCTTCTACACGCCATTCGTAGATCGCATCATCGACATCATTCAGCCGTCGGTAATCGCTACGCTGGGACGTTTTGCGATGGAATATCTGCTCAAGCGGCTGGGCGTGACGGAAAAGAAAGGCAAGATCAGCGAACTGCACGGCAAGCTGATGAAGGCAACGCTGCCGTATGGGGAGATTCATGTCGTGCCGCTGTATCATCCCGCCGCCGTGCTGTACAGCCCTACGCAGAAGGAAATGTTGAAAACCGACTTCCAAAAGTTGAAGCTGTTTATTTGAGGGCGCAGCACGGAAGCGGCTGCGCCCTGCAATCCACTAATCGTTGGCAATAAACACAGACTTCAACTCGCTGTAGTGTTCCAGTGCGACCATACCCTGCTCACGTCCAATGCCGCTTTGTTTCATGCCGCCAAATGGCGCTTCGATATGGACGCTGCTGCTGCTGTTGATCGACAGCATCCCCGTTTCGACGGCACGCGCCACCCGCAGCGCACGCCCAACATCGCGCGTCCACAATGAGCCGGACAAGCCATAAGGAGTGTCGTTTGCCAGGCGGATAGCTTCCGCTTCACCGTCAAAAGGCATGATGCTCACCACAGGACCGAAAATTTCCTCTTGCACAATTCGCATTCCACTATGGACATTGGTGTACACGGCTGGCGTGAGGTAGTTCCCACGCGACAGTTCGCCGTTGGGCATTTCGCCACCGCACAGGCGGCGCGCACCCTCAGCGTCGCCCACATGGATATAATTGAGCACACTTTCCCGCTGCTGCGGTGTGATGAGTGGACCCATTTCGGTGCTTTCGTCAGCGGGGTCGCCTACTTTTAACGTTTTCGTGCGCGCGGTAAAACGCTCGACAAATTCATCGAAGATGGGGTGCTCAACCAGAATGCGACTGCGCGAACAACAGTCCTGTCCCGCGTTGTCGTACACCGCGAAGATGGACGATTCGACGCAGACATCCAAATTCGCATCGGCAAAGACGATGTTGGCAGACTTGCCGCCAAGTTCTAATGACACACGCTTGATGCCATCTGCGGCTTGCTTCATCACACCCATACCGATTTCGGTTGAACCTGTGAACGAGATTTTGCGGACGAGAGGATGTGTCACCAGCGCATTGCCTGCCACGCTGCCCGAACCTGTCACCACGTTGAACACGCCTTCGGGCAGCCCGGCCTCCTGCCACAGCTCGGCCATCCACAGCGCCGCCGAGGGGTCCTTCTCGCTGGGCTTGAGGATCACGGTGTTCCCGGTGGCGATCGCGATGGGGAAGAACCACATCGGGACCATCGCCGGGAAGTTGAACGGGCTGATGATGGCGACTGGTCCCAGCGGCTGGCGGACCGAGTGCACGTCGACGTCGGTGGAGGCGTTCTCGGTGAAGCCGCCCCGGACCAGCGAGGGGACGCCGCAGGCGTACTCCACGACCTCCTGCCCGCGGGAGACCTCGCCCAGGGCGTCGTCGAGGACCTTGCCGTGCTCGGCGGTGATGATCGCGGCCAGCTCGGGCTTGCGGGCGTTGAGCAGCTCGCGGAAGCGGAACAGCACCGCGGTTCGCCGGGACAGCGAGGTGTCCCGCCAGCCGGGGAAGGCAGCGACCGCGGCGGCCACGGCGGCGTCGACCTCGGCGCCGTCGGCCAGCGCGACCTCACCGGTCACCTGACCGGTCGCCGGGTCGGTCACCGGGGCGGTGCGGCCGCTGGTGCCCTCGCGGCGGGCGCCGTCGATCCAGTGCGGGATGAGGGTGGGCATCGGGGCCTCTCTCTGTTCACGTGCCGGCGGCGTCGGTTTGCTTCCTGCGGATCGCGTCCATGGTGGGGGGCGGAGCGCTCGACGTCCTGCCGAGGAACGCAGGAGGCCGGGAGGCAGTGCTGGGGACATCCTCGGCGCCGGGACCATGATCCCCGTGGTTCCGCGTCCGAGGGCACTCCCGGGGCGGAGTCGCGTCCGCTGCCCTCCGCTTCCGACCGCGCCGGGGTTCCTGCATAACCTCGTGGCGGGGCGCACAAGCGTGCCGCCCGCGCAACCGCCCCGTGAGGAGTAGCCAGTGACGTTCCCGCCGGACGAGGTGGCTGCCGACCGGATCCTGCACTCGGCGCAGCGCATCGCCGACCGCCTGCTCGCCCTGCAGCGCCGGGTGAACGAGCAGATGGACGCCACGCAGTCGCAGCTGCTGCCGCAGGTCCGGGAGCACCTCGGCTACGGGACCCCGGAACCGGTCGACCTCGCCGGACTGACGAACTCCCGCATCGTCGGTCTGGACGTCGTCGTCACGCCGGAGGCCGTCGCCACGGTGCTGCCGCTCACCGCGGCGTCGGCGGAGACCACGCGAGCCGGGCGCCGCGCCGTCACCGACATCGTCAGCGGAACCGACGAACGGCTCGCGATCATCGCCGGCCCCTGCTCGATCCACGACCCGGTGGCCACGCTCGAGTACGCCGGCTTCCTCCGGGCGATGCGGGACCGGCACGGCGACGACCTCGAGATCGTCATGCGCGCCTACACCGAGAAGCCCCGGACCGAGGTCGACTGGAAGGGCTTCGCCTACGACCCCTACCTCGACGGGTCGAACAACATCAGCGTCGGCCTGATCGCCACCCGGATCCTGATGGGGCAGATCACCGCGCTGGGCGTCCCGGTCGCCGCCGAGCCGCTGAACGCCCTGACACCGCAGTACGTCGACGGCCTGGTCACCTACAACGGCGTCGGCGCGCGCAACGTCACCGACCAGACGGCACGCGAGCGGGTGTCGGGGTTCTCGGCCGTCGTGGGCTTCAAGAACTCACCGGAGGGCAGCATCGACGCGGCCGTCCAGGCCGTGATCGCGGCTCGGGCGCCGCACGAGTTCCTGGGCGTCGACCGGCACGGCATGACGGCGCAGCTCTCCACCACCGGCAACGAGACCGCCCACGTGATCCTCCGCGGCGACAAGGACGGCCCGAACTACTCCGCCGCCCACATCGCCGACACCACGGCGAAGCTGGCCGCACGGGGTCTGCCGGCGGCCATCGTCGTCGATGCCTCGCACGGCAACAGCCAGAAGGACCACCTGCGCCAGCCCGGCGTCGTCCGCGACCTGGCGGGGCAGGTGGCAGCCGGCGAGCGGGCGATCCGCGGGGTGATGCTGGAGAGCAATCTCGTGGCGGGCCGGCAGGACCTGGACCAACGGCGCCCCGACGCCCTCGAGTACGGCAAGAGCGTCACCGACGCCTGCGTGGACCTGGACACGACCGCGGAGATGCTGGCGGAGCTCGCGGGTGCGGTGCGGACACGACGCAGCAGCGCCGGACGGGGCTGAGACCAGAACCCCCGCGGCCCCGTCAGGATGGGTCCGCCCTTCGGTCGTCCCGACCGACGGTGACATCCGAGACCATCGCGAGGAAGCCGTCGTGCGTCCCGTCCTCCGCAAGGAGCGGAACGGCGGAGACCAGCAATCGGCGGTCGCGGCCGTCCGGATGGGCGTAGGTCACCTCGTAGCGCTCGGAGCCCCGGTCCAGGCGGGTGAGGAGCCGGTCGCGCACCCCGGCCGCCAGCCCGGGATGCATGTCGCACATCAGGTCGAGGTCGCAGCCGTACTCCGCCGGGACGCCGAGGATCGCTGCCATGCGTCCGTTCGCGTAGAGGGTTCCTGCTGTGGCGCTGACGGCCCAGATCCCGTCCTCGGAGCTGCCCGCGATTCCGCGGAACATCTCTTCGGACGCCTGCAGGCTCTCGGGGTCCTCGACCTCGGCGGTGATGTCGCGGACGGCGCAGACGATCCCTGCGAGGGCGTCGTCGCGCGCGTCGACCGCCGCGAGCTCGACCCAGCGCCAGTCACCGGCGGCCGCCCGCACACGCAGGGTGGTCGTCTGCGGACCGTCGCCGCCGACCACGGCCTCGTACACCGTCCTGCCCGGGCGAGGTCGTCGGGATGGACGTAGCTCCACACGTCCCAGGGGACGACGGCGGAGGCGCCGTAGCCGAGGAGGCTGCCCAGGGTGGGGGAGACATGGCGCAGGGTCCCGTGCGCGTCCGCGACGAGGGCGACCTCGTGGGACAGCCGGCCGAAGGCCTCCTGCACCCGCGGCCCGCGCCGGGTCGTACCCCCGCGTCGGACCCGCCGTCGCCGGCCTGCTGGAGCAGGAGCGGGACTTCCGCGTGGTCGGTCATGCGGCCACCGGGGACGACGCCGTCGCGGCCGCCCAGGAACACGGGGCCGCGCTGGTCCTGACCGACGTGCGGATGCCCGGGAGAGGGCCGGACCTGGTCCGGCGCCTGGTCGCCCTGCCGCACCGGCCGGTCGTCGCCGGGTTCTCAGCGCAGGCGGACGTCGCGACGTGGACGGGCATCCTGGCCGCCGGCGGCTCGGCCTACCTGCTCAAGGGCACCGTCGCCGGTGACCTGCCCGCGCGGCTCCGCCGCTGCATGCTGGGGCATCTCGTCCTGGGGGTTCCCGGTGCGTCCGACGTGCTCCGCCGCCTGCTGGCCGACTGATCCGCCGCCCGGCGCCCCCTGCCGCGGGACACCTTCGCCGGGGCGACCGGCAGGGAGAACGACACGGCGGTGCCGACACCGCCCGGCCCCGGGCCCGTCCGCCACCGACCGCCGGACGCCATCGCCCGGTCGCGCATGCCCACCATCCCGGAGTGGCGGCGCCCCGAGCGGGACGGAGGCGCGTCGTCCGCCCCCCTGCCGTCGTCGACGACCTCGACCGCCACCCCGCGCTCGGTGGCGTCGACGGTGACGGTCACCCGGGTCGCCCGGGCGTGCTTGAGGGCGTTGACCATTGCCTCGCGGGCGATCCGGGGGGTAACCGTCACCTCGCGCCG
>CALMDI010000704.1 GCA_937864975.1 uncultured Chloroflexota bacterium
AGGTAAATGTCGCCTGCCCAGACGCCACCGCCCTTGTACTGCGTGACCATGTAGAAAAGGACGCGGTCGCCGACGATGATGAGCAGCGTCAGCGGAATCAGCCATGCCATCCACGGACGAACGTTCTGACGCGCAGCCAGAATGAGCAAGGCGAAGGAATACAAAAATTGGACAAGCTCCAGCCACACCGGCAGCGTGAAATCGACCATTTCGGAGGCGCGCACCGAGTCGATAGCCAGCCACAGCAGCAGCGCGGATACGATCAGCCCGAAGCGGATAATCGTCTGTTTGGTGTAGAAGTCTTGCAGTCGCAAAAGCGACAGATCGGCAGTCCGTGGAATACTAGCCAAGTGCGTATTACTCCCAATGACTAAGCGACAGGCTCTGGCACAGGTGGGTAAAGCGGCGGCGACATCCCGGGGAACCGGCTAGGGTTCGGTAATGCGATACCCAACAACCGTCGACTCCGCGTCGGCAGCCAGAATCGGCGTTAACTGATAAACGTTGTCGATGAACGCCGTCTTCGCCTGCGTGCTGAGCGTGCTGTGCATAATGACAACCGGCACCGTTTCTGCCTCGACGACATCCGTCAGAAACGCATAGAAGTCGTCGTCGTCGAAGTAGTACAGGTTGTAAAGCATTAAGTCAGGACGCTCCTGCTCGATGATCTGAAGATATTGTAAAGCGATAATGTCAATCCAGTTCCCAAAGACAATTGCGTTTTCCGGCAAATACTCCATGATCGTCTCGGCTTTTTGCCGCACGCCAGTCACGCCGCTGGCGTCGACCACGCGCCAGTTGACAACCAGCAGGATCGCGGGCAGCGCAACTGCCAGCCCCAGCTTGACGAGCTGCTGCGTCGTCAAGCCCGTGGTCTGAGGCGCCGGTTCGGGCTGCCTGCCGCGCTTGCCACGCCGCGCTGCCGGAGCGGTGATCTGCCCGGTGAACCACTGCAGGGCGCAGGCGATCAAAAACGTCCATAAGAGGAAACTGGGACCGAACATCGTGTCGCTGTCCGGCGCGCCATACGTCATGTAGAAGTAGGTGTAAGGCGCGAACAGGACGAGCCAGATCACAAACAGGCGGCGCTCGGTGCGGTACAGCACGTAAACGCCGATCAAGCCGAGGATAAAGCCGAAGCCGAGAAAGTTGCTCCAGAACAGACCGAGCGTCGCGCCGATCTGCCGAAGCGAGGGAAAAATGCCTTCCGAAAAGAAAAAGCCGCCGAACTGCGCGCCGCTGACGAGCCACAAGATGCCCTGCGGCAGCGTCAGGTTGACGGCATCAAAGGTGCCGTCGGCGGCATACTCGCCCGCCGTGTTGAACTCCGGGTTCTGCACGTAGGCGACCGGAAAATAGAGCAGCGACAGGAGAAACACACCCGCCGCGAGGATGCCCGCGACGATGCTGCGCTTCCACGACACGCCCGCCAGGCGAAAAGCGACCACCACCCCCGGCGCGAAGAACCCGGACGAAGGGTGAATAGCGACCGCAAGCCCGAACAGCACGCCCGCCAGCGGCGCCATCCAGCGCTGCCGTTCGGGGAAGCGAACCAGCACTGCCAGCGCCCAGAGGGCTGCCGCCAGCGTCAAAATCTGCGGCGCGTAGATTTCGGCGGCGACGCCTGTCAGCCAGACGTAGTAGGACCAGATGAAAATGAGCGTGCTCGCGGCGCCGATCAGGCGGTCGCGCACCACATGCGCCAGCGTCGTGAAGAGGATAGGCGCGGTGAGCGCAAGGACGAGCACGGAAAATAAATTTACCCGGAATGCCACATCGCCAAATGGCAGCCGGGTAAACAGGTGTGCGAGCAGAAGATAAAGCCCGTAACCGGGTGAATGCACTAGCCCTAACGTCGAAGCTCCGATGGCGAACTCGGAGCTGTCGACGAGATAGTAGATTGTGGGCGCCATCGTCTTCAGCAAGACCAGGAGCGAGACGATGAACAGAAGTGCCTGCTGGAACCAGAGCCGGTTCCAGACCCGGTATCGTGTCATGGAGCCATCGTTACTTGTTTTTCAACGGCGACGGCAGCAGTTCCTCACGGCTCGCGTTTTCGTCCGACGGAGTGTTCTGCGGGAATTGATCCGACGCCTGTACGAACGTCATCTGATTAGCCGATTCTTCCACGAGAATGGGCGGCGCGTCAATCGGCAAAGCTGGCGTGTTGTAAATGTTCGGATCCTGCGTGATATCTGAGGTGAACACGACAATCGGCGCGTCGCAAATCCAGGTCGGCGCATAGTCTTCGATGACGTTGTCGGTCAGCAGGCGCGTGGCGCCCGTCTCGAAGTCGTAGACGTACACGTCGTCGTCGCCGGCGCCGGGCTGATCGCGGTCAGCTAAGGCCTCCGCTCGTCCCCGCGAAAGCAGGGACCCAGGGTACCGAATGATGACTCGACATTTTGCCCCTGGATTCCCGCTTGCGCGGGAATGAGCGGAGTGTAGACGGGCCATGGATGACATCCTTTTCGAACGGCGCGGCGCTGCCGGCGTCGTCACGCTCAACCGGCGGAAGGCGCTCAACGCCGTCACCCATGCCATGGTGCTGGCGTTGGCCGCCCAGCTCGATGACTGGGCGCACGATCCGGCCATCACGCGGGTCGTCATCACCGCGGCGGGCGAGCGCGCCTTCTCGGCCGGCGGCGACATCCGTGCGCTCTACGATCTGGGCAAAGCCGGGCGTCACGACGAGGCGCTGCAGTTTTGGCGTGACGAATATCCGCTCAATACGGCGATCAAGAATTACCGCAAGCCTTATGTCGCGCTGATCGACGGCATCGCAATGGGCGGCGGCATCGGCATTTCGGTGCACGGCTCACATCGCGTCGCCGGCGACAGTTTCTCCTTTGCCATGCCGGAAGTGGGCATCGGTTTTTTTCCCGACGTCGGCGCCACCTGGTTCCTGCCGCGCATGCCGGGCGAACTCGGCACCTATTGCGCGCTGACCGGCGAGCGCTTCGGCGCCGTGGCCTCCTGGCTGGTGGACGTCCTGAACGTGCTCAGCGGCGGGCTGGACCGGCCCGGCGGCGCCATGTTCCCGCGGCCGCTGGCGGGGTCGTCGAACACTCGGGGCGCGCCGGGCCGCGGCTGCCGCGGTCCAGCTGTCCTCGCCGGGGTCCTGTCGTACGAGTGAGAGTCCGGCGTCCGCGCGGCTTTCGTTCAAGTGACTATGCCTTTACCTGCTATTTGGCGCCGCCAACGGTGCTATACTCGGGCCGAGCTAAAGCGACCTGTTGATGACTGCTCCTGTGGATGTCGAAGCGGCAGTAAACGTCTTGCGAGACGGCGGCGTAATCG
>CALMDI010000705.1 GCA_937864975.1 uncultured Chloroflexota bacterium
TTGGCAGGTAGAACCCGCCGCTATACTGGGTCAGTTCATAGCTGCCCGGCTCGCCTACCTTCAGACTGATGCGCTCCGATATCTTGCGCTTTGTCACGTGAAAAACGTTGGTCGCTTCTTTCACCGGCAGATCGGGCCAGAAGGTTTTGAAGATTTCGTCGCGGGTGACCAGCGGGTGATCCATAAAATAGAAGAATAAATTCCGGGGCAGAGCGCCATCCCAGTTGGTAATCGGCTGACCGTTGACGAGCGCGTACCCCCGTCCCAGCGCGTAGACTTCCAACTGCGGCTTCGGCACGTTCTCGACCGTGAACATCAGGTCGTCGCGCCGGTACTCCGTGCCGAGCACCAGCGCAACCCCGCGCGCAACGGCGTCCGCCCACGGCTGGTGCGCTAGCATGCGGCTGCTCACGGCGAGCTGTGCATGAGCGGGCAAGACCTTCACAAGCGTTTTGAAAAATTTGCTCAATACCCCATCCAGCGGCAGCCTGTCAAGCTCATCAATGTATAAAACCAGCGGATCGCGGCTGTACGCCGCCAGATCGGCAGCCAGCGCTTCCGCCCACGCATCGGGGTCGCTTGAATTCAGCGCCTGCCGGAGATGATCGCCAAAGTGATCAAGCACCAACTCGAATTCCGCGACCAGATCGCTCAACCAATCCTTCAGCGTCGTCACTTCCGCTGGGATACGGTAATATAGGAAACCTTCGTTGGCGTTGGATAGGAAATTTGTTAAGAAAAGGTTGCGATAGTTCGTCCACGGATACAACAGGATAACTTTCTTTCCTGCCGCACGCTCGCGGAAAGAGGGCAGCGATACTTTAGTGATCGCCGGGGCAATCATACCAGACCTTTCGTGCCGCCATGCAGGAGTCCAGTGCGCCTCCAAACTGGCATAATGGTGCCAACTTTAACCGAACCGGCAAAGCCGCGCCTTAAACCTAAGCAAATAAGGCTACTACAAAACGCAAATTTATACAAAAGATTTTACAATTCATACAATTTTCTCGCGAAATCCGCCGGAAGGTACGGATGCATTGTCCCAAATTGCTCAACGGCTCCTCCTGTTGGAGCCGCTCGTCCTTGTGCTGATGGTCTATGCGTTTTTCACGCCGGACGCCAGCCGGGTGTGGACGCTGCCGCTGCTGATCCCGCTGCTGGCGCTGCGCTGGACTGCCTATCACCGCCTTGTCACGAGGACGCCGCTTGATTTATGGCTCGTCGCGCTGCTGCTATTAGGTATTGTAAACATATATACGGCTCCGTATACGCGAGGAGATGTATCCCTTACTAATGTACTACTGAATCGCAGCGATCTGGTCCCGTGGGCATGGGTCATGCTGGGGCGTCCCGTGATGGGGATCGCCCTGTTCTTCGGGATGGTCGAGTTCGCGCGGCTGCACGGCATTCGGAGTATTGTGATCGCGTCGGTCGCGCTGGGGCTGCTGCTGTCAGGAACGGCGCTCGTCTCGACGCAGTGGAATACCAAATCAGACCCACTGCGCCCGCTGATTGATCTGCTGCCAAGCACGCGCGACCTGTTTTACGCGCCGGGCGGCTTTAACGCCAATGAGATTGGCGGCGCGCTGGCGTGGCTGACGCCGCTGTGCGCGGGGCTGGCGCTGGCTCGCCGGTCGCCCCGGTGGATTCAGGCGGGCGCGGTCGCCGCGTTCGCGCTCCTGCTGCTGGCGCTCTTTCTGGGACAATCTCGTTTGGCACTCATTGGAGTAATTTTTGCGCTCGGCGTGCTGATTTTCCTGCTGATTCGGAGCGCGCGCGGGCGCGCTTTCGCGCTCGTCGCCCTGAGCGTGCTGATCGTGGCGGAGGTTCTCGTCGCGACCCACGCCATCGCGCCGCCGACCGAGGCAGAGCTGATGGAGGAACGGGACGAGGCGCGCGCCAGCCGGCGCTTCGAGATGTGGAGGCAGGCGCTTGCCATCCTTCGTGATCACCCCCTGACAGGCGTCGGAGCGAATATGTTTCGCGATGGCAGCGTGCGCGCTGTGTATCCCGTGCCGACCTATGAAACCCGCGTCCTGCCGCACGCGCACAACGAGTTTTTGCAAATCGCTGCCGACCTCGGCATCCCCGGCTTGATCGTGTTTATCGGCATCTATGCAAGCGCGGGGTGGATGATCTGGCGCTGCTGGCGCGCGGGGGATGGCAGCGCGCGGGCGGTCGCCGCGGCAGCGGGCGCGGGACTGCTGGCGCACGCGGTGTATGGCATGGGCGACGCAGTCACGCTGTGGGATCGCTTCACATTTGTATTCTGGTGGCTCCTCGGCGTCGCGGGCGCGCAGTACGTATGTCTGCACAGTGCCAAGAATACGCCCGCGTATCCGCCGCTGCCCGAAAAGGTTGTCGAAAAATAACACAACTTCCATCCGCGTTATTCGTTTATGCTGGTAGCGACGTGATGCACGCGGGCAGCGTGCGGTGCTTTCGCGCAACGCGCCCGCCTGAGAATGCTTACTGGAACCGGGTGGATGTCTGAAACCCTTGCGACAAACCCTATGAGCGAAGCGCCGGTGCTGCCGCCCCCTTCCGGGATGCGCGCCTGGCATCCTCGCCTCGCGGTGGTCATTGGCGCGATCACGACGCTGATCGCGGCGGCGGTGCTGGTTTCCTCGTTCACGCTGGCGGTCGATCCCCCGCAGGCGCTCATCAGCCTCATCTATCTGGGCGTTTTTGTCCTGACTGCGCTACTGACCGACCGCGTCGAGGACGGCAACTGGACGGGCTTCCCGCACGTCGTCGCCATGCTGGCATGGTTGACGCTCGGCTTGAACGCCGCCCTGTTGATCGTGCTGGTGGGCGCGGCGCTGACGGCGTTGATCCAGCTTCGGGCGCACCGCCTGCTCGACCTCGACCGTCTCACCCCCTACGAAGCGATCAGTCTCGCGCTGGGGCGCATTGCCATTACCGGGGTGTCGCTGGCGGTCGCGGCGGGCGTTTACCGGGCGCTCAACTTCGCCCCGCCGCTGAATGATCTCACGCTGAACAATATGATCGCGCTGCTGGTCGCCCTGCTCGGCGCGCTGGTGACGACACAGTTCATCGGCGTTCTGCTGCTCGGAGACCTGCGCGACGTTGGGGCGCGGCTGCGGTGGGCGCGGAAGCAGGGACAGGCGCTGCTGGAACTGGTCAGCATTGTCGTGATTATCGTGCTGGCGCTGCTGAAAGGTCCGGTGCCCTACGGCGTGTATGCCGCCCTGCTGGCGCTGATCGCGCTGGAAGCGGTGCGGACGCGCGACACCCGCCGCAGCGCGGGACGGATGCGCCGTATCGAGGCGCTTTCGCTCCTCAGGGAAACGGGCGAAACGACGTCGTCTCTGATGATGGATGACCTGCTGCTAAGCATTTACCAGCAGGTTTATCAGGTTACCGGCGCACCTGTGATCGCGTTCGCGCTGTATAACGCCGAGCATGGCATCCTCGACTACCGGCTCGTCATGGTCAACGGTGAAAAAACGGTCTGGCCCGTCCGACGCATGGACGACAGCGCCGCCAGCTACGTGATTCGCCACGGCAAAACGCTGCCGCTGAACACGCACGAACGTGAAACCCTCGAACAGCTTGGCATTGCGCCGTCGCTGATGGAGCAGCTTTACCCACACCTGTTGGGGCTGCCGCTCGCCGCCGGGGATGAGACCCTCGGCGCGCTCATCCTCGTTCGCAACGGGCAGTACGGGCAGTTCGATGCCGACACGCTGGCGACGCTCGACGCCCTCGCGCGGCAGGCGGGGCTTGCCATCCATAACGCGCGTCTGTACTCGCGCAGCACCGAACTGGTCGAGCATCTGTCGCTGATCAACAGCGCGATGCAAACCATGATCCACAAGCTGGATAAGACGCAAGCCATTCAGAAGATTTCCGAAGCCGCGGTTGCTATCGGTCAGGCAGACGCCAGCGGGCTGTACCTGCTCAACCGCGTCCAGCGCACGACCGAACTTGTCCACGCCATCGGCTTGAATAATAGCCAGCAGACCGCTTACACCAGCTACCCGCAGGTGATCGACATTCATCGTCAAAATCTGCGGCTGCTGACGGACGTCGAAGCGCCGAGCGCCGATCAGGCTATCGTGCGGCTGGCGCGGCAGGGCGGCTTCCGCGCGCTGACGGAAATTCCGCTGCTGTCGAACAATGCCGTGCTGGGCTATCTGACGCTGTATTACAACGACCCGCATTATCCGAGCGCCAGCGAGCTTGAACTGCTGCAAATGCTCGCTAACCAGGTCGCGTCGGTCATCGACAACGCGGAGTTGTTCGGCGCGCTGGAAACGTATGCCTTCGAGATGGCACAGCTCGCGCACCTGTCGCGCGTGTCGATGCTCAACCTCGACCTCGATACGGTGGTGCAGGACGTCGCGGAGATTTTGTGTCAGGTGCTGCTGGTCAACCGCTGCACCATCGCGCTGGTCGATCCCAGTGACAACACGCTGCGGGTCGTCGGGAGTGTCGTCACGGCAGACCGCCCGCCGATCACGACGCCGGACGAACAGCAGATTGCCTTCCACGAAGTCACCGACGTCATCACGCAGCCCTTCCCATCTCCGCGCGCCCTTCACGCCGACGATCCGACACTCTCGATTGCGCTGAAGCGACTGATGGCGGTCAACCTCGAATCGACCATCGCGATCATTCCGATGAGGATGAACAACAGTCTGATGGGACTGATTCTGCTCGGCAGCCAGGAGAAGCGCGAATTCACCGAGCGCGAATGGCAGCTTGCGGAAATGGCGACCAATCAGGTGGGGGCGCAGATTCAGAACGCGCGCCTGTACACGACCACGCAGACGCAGTTGAGCACGCGGCTCGATCAACTTGCGATGATCGAAGACATCGCGCGCCAGATCACCAGCACGCTCGATTTCAACCAGATCATCAAGAACATGCTCGAAGCGGCGATCCGCTCGACGCAGGCGAATTACGTCGCGCTGATCCTGCTCTCGGAAGATCAGCACCTGCGCGTGATCGTCATCGACTATACGAACGGCAAGTTCAGCCGCCACTTCATGCCCATCCCGCGCGAGGACAGCATCGTCGGGCAGGTCATCCGGTCGGGCAAGCCGATTTTGACACGCGACACACGCAACAATCCGAATTACATCGCGCCGCGCACAGGCACCACCTACCTGTCGTCGCTGGCGGTGCCGCTGATCCGCGATAATCAGGTGGTCGGCGTGCTGGCAGCCGAGAGCGAGCGGACGAATTTCTTCTCCGAGGAACATACCAGCTTTTTGAGCAACCTCGCCGGGCACGCGGTCATCAGCATCGCCAACGCGCGCGCGCTGGACGAGCGGCAGTATCAGGTGAACATCCTGACCAGCCTGCAATCGCTCGCCCTGCGGCTGTCCAGCGCCATCGACACCCGCTCGGTGGCAAGCGCCGTTCTGGATACGGCATTCGACCTGTTCAGCCCGCGGGAAGCCGCCATCTTCCGTTATAACCCCCAGAACGACAGCCTATCGTCGCTGGCAAGCCTGCGGCAGGATGGCGACCTGCTGCGCGGCGAGGCGCCGCTTATCCCCGACGACGTCGTGCGCGAAGCCGCGCAAACGGGCGAAGTGCAGATCGTCCAGCACACGCGGCTGACCAACGGGAACGGTAAAACCGGTACGTTGAAGACCGAACCCCCGCACCCCGGCTCGACCATCAGCGTGCCTCTGAAGCGAGGCAATCACGTGCAGGAAGTCCTCGCCGTCGCGTTCACCGAGCCGCGCAACTTCCCGATGCGCGATCTCGAAACGCTGTCGCTGCTGGCGGGTCAGGCGGCGGGACACCTCGAAAACGCGATCCTGCACGAGCAAATTCGCGCGGGTAACGAACGCCTCGCCGCGATTCTGAACTCGGTGCGCGACGGCGTCATCGTGCTCGACCAGCGCGGCTGGCTGGTGGAAGCCAACCCGGCGGCGCGCGAGCTGCTCGGTGAACATCTGGACACCTACGTGAACGAGATTATCGGGGAAGCCGTGTGGAAACGACGCGACCCGGCAGCGCAGAGGGCAACCGGAAGCCTGCGCGCGACCGGCACGCTTGCCGCCGACACGACGACGCGCCGCCAGTTCGACGTCAAGACGGCGCGCGGTACGGTCTACCTCGACGAAATCGGGCAGCCGGTGGTCGACGCGCACAATCGCGCGGTCGGATGGCTGCTCGTGCTGCGCGACGTGACCGAGGAAAAGCTGCTGGCGGATTACCGCGACGAGATTACGTCGATGGTCGTTCACGACCTGCGCGGTCCGCTGGCGTCGATCATCAGCGGGATTTACCTGGCGCAGGAAGAACTGGAAACGCTCGACGAGAACGACTTCATCCGGCGCACGCTCAAGCTGTCGTCGGACAGCGCCAACAGCCTGATGCTGCTGGTGGAAAGCCTGCTGGACGTGGCGCGGCTGGAAGCGCGCGAGATGCCGCTGCGTATCGAAGCGACGCCCGTGCCGCCGCTGGTCGAGCGCGCGGTCGAAGCGCTGGACGCGACGCTGCAACAAACACGGGTCGTGCTGAAGCAGGACATTCCCACCTCTCTGCGCCCGGTCGACGCGGATATCGACGTGATCGTGCGCGTCCTCATTAACCTGCTCGACAATGCCATCCGTCACACGCCGCCGGGTCAGGAAATTCTGGTGCAGGCGGAACCGGGTGTGAACCCGGAGGAAGTATTGATCCGCGTTGCCGACAGCGGGCGCGGGATTGCCGTGGAAGACCGCGAGCGCATTTTCGAGCGCTTTAAACAGGCGAGCGGCGGGAGCACCGGGAGCGGACGCCGCTGCACGGGCTTGGGCTTAACCTTCGTCAAGCTGGCGATTGAGGCGCACGGCGGGCGCATCTGGGTAGAGGATGAGAATCCGCTCGGCGGCGCGTCGTTCGCCTTCACGCTGCCCATCACGAACCGCCGTCGCGATGCCAGCGGCACGACGTCGTGAGGAACCCGTGATGAGACTGTTACGCTTTCCT
>CALMDI010000706.1 GCA_937864975.1 uncultured Chloroflexota bacterium
ATCCACCAGCGCGTCTTCTGGCGGACAGCAGTTGTCGATGACAATGTCAGCAATATCCGCCAGCGACTTGCCGGACGAGTGCGTCGGCTCGTTGCGCTGGCGGGCGGCGAGCGAGGTCACGGCAACGACCGTCAGCCCCTTCTCTTTGCCTGCCAGCGCCATCTCAATCGGAGCCGCGTTCGCGCCGCCGTGCGAATAGACGATCAGCGAATCACGCGGGTCGAGGTTGTGCGACAGCAAAATTTGCTTGGCGTAGCCCTCGGTGCGCTCGATCCACAACAACTCGCGCGCGCCGCCCGGTCCGGTAATGTTGAACCACATCAGGCGCGGATCCATGATGGGGTGAAAGCCCACGTAACCCCCGTAGCGCGGAAACATATCCTGCACTGGCAGGACGCTGTGCCCGGAACCGAACAGATGCACCGCGCGCCCCGCGGCAATCGACTGCGCGAATGCGCGTCCCGCGCGCTGGATAGCTTCCATCTGCGTCGATTCGATTTTTTCCAGGATCGGAAGCGCTTTTGAAAAATATTCACTGGCAGACATCGGTTTAGTCCCCTCTGGTTTGAATACGCCGAAACGCCGCGTAAGCCGCGCCGAGCAGCCCCGCCTCTTCGCCAAGCGTCGAACACACAATCGGTAAATGACGCGCGGAAAAAGGCTGCGCCCACCGCCGCGCCGTCGTCTGCACGGTCTCCAAAATCAGGTCGCCCTGCTGCCCGATGCTGCCGCCGAGAATGACGATCTGCGGGTTTGCGAGGCTGATGACCGTTGCAATTCCCTGACCGATCAGTTCGGCGGCATCCGCGACAAGCTGTTTTGCCAGCGCATCGCCCTGCCGGGCGGCGTTGAACACATCTTTCGCCGTGACCGCCGCGTCGCCGAGAACAGATCGCGCGCCCGCCGTCACCGCCGCCTGCGCGCGCCGCGCAATCGCCGTGCCCGATGCAAGCTGCTCCCAGTGGTCGAGTCCGTCCGGTCCGCGCACCGGAATCCAGCCGACCGCGCCCGCCAGCCGGTCACGCCCCTGCCACAACTGCCCGCCGACGACGAAGCCGCCGCCAATGCCCGTGCCGATGATGATCCCGGCGACGTCGTGATAGCCGCTGCCCGCGCCGACCCACCATTCGCCCAGAACCGCGGCGTGACCATCGTATTCGACAAAGACGGGCACGCCCAACCGCTCGCCCAGAAGGGTGGGGACGGGCGCTTCTTCCCAGCCGGGCAGGTTGGGTGCCCAGATCACGCGGTCGGTCTGGTGTTCCAGCACCGCCGGAACGCAGATGCCGATGCCCAGCGGCTTCTGGCTGTCGAGCACGTGCGACGCCATCGCGGCGATCTGGTCGACCACCGCCGCCGGACCGTTCAGGTCAGTCGGCTGCTGGATTTTCGCCAGAATCTCACCGCCCGCTGTGACCAGCGCGACGGCAACCTTGGTGCCTACGACGTCGGCGGCGAGCATGACCATCCGCTTACTCGTGCAGCAAGCTGGGCTGGCGCTGGAAGCGGTATAGGCTGTGCGGGTGCATGAGTGTCACCGCGCGTTGATAGCCGCCCAGACAGCCGCGCGTGACGCCGAGCGCTTCGTAATAATCGTAATAGCGGAAGCTGGCATAGCGCTCGCGCATGAGCGCGTGCGTCTTAAGCAGCTTCAGATAGTCGTCAAATACGTCGCTCACGTCCAGGTAAATGTCGGCGGAATAGCCTTCCATGTCCTCCCAGTTTTCGGAGTAGTACACGGCGGATGGGTAGTGCGCCGGAAGCTCGCGCCGGAAGGCGGGCAAGCCTGCGTTGAACAGCGCCTTCTGGACGATCTCGTAGGTGTTGGTGTGATCGCCGTGGAGGCTGCCTTTCCAGTGGGTGATTAGCACCGTCGGGCGATATTTGCGGATCAGGTCGGCAACCGCCCACGCCGTTTCCTCGCTGACTTCCAGCTCGCCATCTTTGTAGGGCAGAAGCTCGTAGCTCGCGCCGATGAACTCCGCCGACGCCTTCGCGTCTGCCACGCGCCACACGTTGTATTCCTCCGGCGACAGCGTCGGGTGTCCCTTGTCGCCCGCCGTGACGTGAACAATCGAGATATCCCAGCCCGCGCGCTTGTGCTTGAGCATGACGGCGCCCGCCATATTTTCGGCGTCGGAAATGTGCGCGCCGACCACCATTAAATGATTCGCCATTCCAAACGCTCCTTATCCAAGCTCCCGGTGGAAAATCGCGAACTCGCGGCGGCGCTTGAAGCCCGCCAGCGAATACAGGCGCGCGGCGTCCTCGCCCGTCCACAGGAAATACGCGAAAAAAGTATGCCGCGCGCTCATGGTCGCCAGGCAGCGGAACAACAACAGTCGCCCGATGCCGAGATTCCGGTATTCGGGGTTGACCCCGAAGGGTCCGAAGCGTTCCAGGCGCTGCTGGCAGTAACCGACGATCTCGCCGTGCCGCCGCGCGACCAGAAAACAAATGTGGTGCGTGTTCGCGCCGCCGAACAGGTCAAGCAGATAATCCTGCGCGTGGCGAAACCAGTCCCAGCCGAAATGCTTCACGATGAACGGCATTAATTCCGGCAGGTCGGCGGACGTGACCGGGCGAATCGTCACGCCATCTTCGGCTTCCCGCCTGCGCTCTAGCTCGACGATTTCCGGCGGGATCTGAAACCCGCTCAAGTCCGCGCCCATGCTGATCGCGTCGTAAAGACGCCGGAAACCGACTGTTTCAAGAAAGCGCAGCGTGCCGGGATAGGCGTTGACGTCGACGCCGGGCACGAAGTAATTGGGCACGTAGGGCGATATGTCGATGGTTTTACGCCCCGCCGCGCGCAGCTTTTCGACGATGTGCTGGAACATTGCCGTTCCAATCCCGCGCCGCTGGTCGTCGGGATGCACGCCGAACGCGGTAATCCACGCCTTGTCTGGCTCCAAGCCCTGCAAAAACAGCGGTACCTGGCGCGTGAGCGCCAGCACGAAACCGACGACGCGCCCATCCTCGACCGCTACCGGCAGATTCTCCGGCTGGAAATTGGGGTCAAGCAGCACCTTCGTGCGGAACAGGTGCTCGCCGAGACTGTCGGCGGTCATCGACGCGCTCCACACGCTCAGCACGTCGGCTTCGTCAGCGCCGCGATAGGGTCGAATGTCCATGCGGGGCTATCCCTTGAGTCCGGTGAGTGCGATGCCGCGAATAAAATAGCGCTGAAGCAGGACAAAAATGACGAGCGTCGGAATAATCGACAGCGCCGTGCCCGCCATGAGGAGGTTCACGTTGCGCTGCTCCGCCGCGAACAGGCGCAGCGTATTCAAGCCGAGCGGCACGGTCATGAACGCGCGGTCATTTAACACCAGCAGGGGCCAGAGGAAGGCGTTCCACGAGCCAATGAACGTGAACGTGCCAAGCGTCGCCAGCGCGGGTCTGACCAGCGGCAGAATGATCCGCAGGTAGATGCGCGGCTCGCTCGCGCCGTCGATGCGCGCGGCGTCGAGAAGCTCGTCGGGGATGCCGACGATAAACTGGCGCATCAGGAAGATGCCATATGCCGAGAAGATGCCGGGGACGATGACGCCCTGAAACGTATTGATCCAGCCAAGCTGCCGCACGATGTAGAACACCGGGATGAGCGTGATGAAGAACGGGATCATCATCGTCGCCAGAATGAGATAGAACAAAATCTGCTTCCCCGGAAATTCATACTTGGCGAAGGCGAATCCGGCAATGGAACTCGTGAACAGGACGCCCAGAACGATGCCACCCGTAACCAGGATGCTGTTGGCGTACAGCCGGTCGAACGGCAGCATTTCCAGAAGCTGCGAGAAGTTTTGCACCTGCGGCACGGCAGGAAGCAGCGTTGGCGGCTGGCGCGTGATCTCGCTCGAGGTCATGAACGACGCGCTTAACATCCACAGAAACGGCGTGACCATCACCATCGCGCCGAAGATGACGACGGCGTATTTCGCGACGGTCAGCGGGATTCTGCCGACCGAATTCCGGTTTGTCGGTTGGATCGGCGTCATCGTCTAAGCCTCTGTCCGGTCGCGCAGCACACGTAGCTGCACGACGGTAATGGCGAGAATGATGGCAAACAGGATGAATGCCATCGCGGAGGCGCGCCCCATGCGCGAGAACTTAAATGCCGTGTTGTACATGTGCAGTACGACCGACATCGTGCTGTTGACGGGTCCGCCTGCGCCCACCGCGCCGCTGCCCGTGGCGGAGAAGATCAGGTCGAAGACTTGCAGCGCGCCGATGGTGTTGGTGACGACGACAAACAGCATGACCGGGCGCAGCAGCGGCAGCGTGATGTTCCAGAAGCGCTGGCGCGCGTTCGCGCCGTCCACGCTGGCGGCGTCGTAGTAATCCTGTGGAATGCCCTGCAAGCCCGCCACGAAAATCACGATGTAATAACCGACGTACTGGTAGATCGCCATAAGGATGACGACGATCAATGCCTGATAGGGGCTGGACAGAAACGGCTGGCGCGGGATGCCGATGGCGACGAGGATGCTGTTGATCAAACCGTAATTGCGGTTAAACATGAAGGCGAAAATCACGCCGAGCGCCAGCGGCGCGGTGATGACCGGCAGGAAGTAGAGCACGCGCCACAGCTTCTGTCCGTGCAGCCTGGTGTTGAGCAGCAGCGCGAAGCCCAAGCCGAGAACGACGTTGGTGCCCACGCCGCCGACGACGAACAGAACGGTGTTGACTAAGGCGCGGCGGAATACCTCGTCCTGAGTAATCAGAAACAGGTAATTTTCCAAGCCGACCCACGGCATGTCCCCGACCGGCGTGAGCATGTTCCATTCATGCAGGCTGACCCAGCCCGAAAACAGGATGGGACCGAGCGAGAACACGAACAGACCGATGACAGGCAGCGAAATAAACACGTATGCCCAGATCATCCGCTGGCGGAACAAATTGCTGCGCGGCACAGACGTTGGTGTTGCCGGTGGCGCCAGGGGTCGTGCGCTGTCCAAAACGATCTCCTGAGAAGCACGCTCGAAAGAAAAATTACTATGATCGCTCGTTCGGCAACCCGACCCCGTCTCGCTTGCGCGGCGTTCCCGCCACGCACCGGGTTCCCGCTAAAGCGGGAACTACGGTCGAGCTTTGCTCGACCCCTTGCAGGCGGGAACTTCGGCGCGACCGAAAGTGCGATCCCCTGAGCAGTTCGACACCCCTCCCCGCCCTACAGGACGTCTCGCAGATTTCAGGGAGGGGAAA
>CALMDI010000707.1 GCA_937864975.1 uncultured Chloroflexota bacterium
GACTCCAGGGTCTCGTCGAGCCCGCAGGCGCCGACCGTGGCGCCGCGATGGTCGCGCATCAGTTCGACCAGGCGCGCGCGCCGCAACGCGGTGTTGCCCGAAGCGATCAGCATGTCGGTCTCGGGCGTGACGCGCGCGGCAACCGCCTGCGCGTCTTTGGATGAATTCGTCAGGATGTTGATCGCGAAGCAGCCGCCCGTCAGAATGTGCTCGTACATGGCATTGCGCCGGTCAACCGTGAGCAGCACCAGCGGCGGCTCAAGGGAGAGCGAGGTCAGCGAATTCGCGGTCATTGCCCAGACCTGATCGCCTGCACCATAGCGGGTGGTCACGACAGTTACGCCTGTCGCAAACCGCCCCATGATACGGCGCTGCAAGGCTTTATCGAACATGGCTGTCGCTCTTTCTCCAACCCGCAGGCGGGACTTACACTTTTTGAAGCGTTGGCAGCGCCGGGACAATCTCCTTTGCCAGAGTCTCCATAGACGCTACCCACTTCGCCTTATCGTCCCAGTCGTGCGCCATCATCAGCAGTGTACCGAACCCGCCCGTGAGCGTCCACAAGTCCTGAAGCTGGCGCAGCACCGAGTCGCGGTCTCCGATGATGCCAAGCTGGCGCAGGAAATACTCTACCGTAACGTCGTCGTCTGGCACGTCCGGGTGTGCCTTCACTAGATGAAGTATATTCGAATCCTTGAGCAACTGGATCAGATAGGCGGCAGCGCGACCGAGCGTGCCATTCAGAACGTGATCCCAGGCTGCGTCATTGGTCTCCCCGATAAAGATCGTGCGCGACACGCGCCAGCTCGCGCGATCCGGCGTCGGCAGCCCGGCTTCAGCCGCGCCCTCGCTGTAGGTTTCCCAGTGATTGGCAACCGTGTTCGGCGGCACAAGGTTGGTGCTGATCGGAATGTAACCGCGCTGACCCGCCATGCGCGCCGCCATCGAGCCGCCGCGGACGATACTCATGGCGATGGGCGGGTGCGGCTGCTGGTACGGCTTGAGCAACTGCCCGATTCCAAGCTCGGCGTTGGGGTTGAGAATCTTGATGTGCCAGTACTGCCCCTGAAAATCGAACGGCGCTTCCGCCTGCCAGAGCTTGGTCACCATGTCGATGCCTTCGACCGTCATCAAACCTTGAGTCTTGGCGTCTGGCAGGTCGAAAAGCTCCCAATCGGTCGGCACGCCGCCCTGACCAAAGCCGCACATAATCCGCCCGTGCGACAGGTGATCGAGCAGCGCCAGCCGCACCGCGATGTTGGCGGGATGATGCTGCGGCACAATCGAAACGCCGGTGCAGAGCTTGATATTCTGCGTTCGGGCGATTAGATTCGAGAGAAACACGTCATTCGCCGGGATCGGCTCCCAGGCGAGGGTGTGATGCTGCCCGACCCAGGCTTCCGTAAACCCAAGCTGGTCGGCGCGGACGATCAGCTCCACGTTTTCGTCAAAACACTGCGTACGCGACTTTTCCGGCGGCTGCAGGGGCATCATAAATAAACCCAGTTTCATGAGAAACCTCCTTATTGCAGAAAAGACGATGCGTCTGATTTATTCCAGTACAGCCCGACCGCATTCTGACCCATGATGAGATCGAGTGCCTCCGGGTCGAGAAACGGAAAGGCGCGTTCCTGAAGCAGCAGGTTACGCCGGTAGCCGGTCTTGAGCAGGATGTGCGGAAAGTCGCTGCCCCACATCAGCCGTTCGGCGCCGAAATGATTGTAAACGGCGCGAAAGTAATCCCAACAATCCGGATAAGGATACGGCTCTCTCGCGTAATAATAATACCCGCTGACTTTGATATAGACGCGCGGGTAGCGGGCAAGCGCCAGCAAATTCTGAAATTCCGGCGCATCGACACCTTTGGCAACGTCGGGATACGCCATGTGATCGATGGCGATGGCAACCTCTGGGTAGCGCTCCGCCAGCCGAGCCACGGTCGGCAGATGTTCGGGGCTAGCGAACACGCTGACGACCACGTTCAATGACCGCGCCTTTTCCCACAGCCGGTCAGTTTCCGGCGCGCCGAAGCCCGCCGCCTCGCCGGGAACGCGCGGGCGCAGCCTCATGCCTTTGCAGCCACGCTCGCGCACCCAGTATTCCAGCCGCTCCGGCGCGTCCTGCTTGCGCGGGTCGACGACGCAGACCGCCGCGAAGCGCTGGGCGTCCGCCGCGGCGCTGTCCGCAATGTAACTGTTATCCTCGCCCGGGTACAGCGGCTGGACAAGGACAGCGCGCTCGACCTGATGCTCGTCCATGTAAGCGTTCAGCAACTCGACCGGCACGTCCGAAGCCGGGCTTACGATTGTCATGCCCGGTGTCGGATGGTTGGGAATCGCCCGCCAGATATGCAGGTGAGCATCAACGATCACGGGGCACCTCAGCCCGGCGTGCGCTCACCGTAGGTGCGCCCACTGGGGCAGCTCCAGAACTTGGGGGTTGACCACCGACGCAGGGCGGCGACCGGAAAAAATCGCGACGATATTCTCGGCAGCC
>CALMDI010000708.1 GCA_937864975.1 uncultured Chloroflexota bacterium
CATCGCGGAGAGCCGCGCCGCCTGAATCAAGCGTCCCTGCGTGTCGCGCAGCTCGCGCAGGCTGGCTTCCAGCGAATGAAACAGATGCGCGTTTTCCAGCGCCGTCGCCGCCTGCCCCACCATCGCGCGCGCCAGGTCGACCTCGCGGGGCGAGAACGGCGCGAGACGCTCAGAATCGGCAAAGAGCGCCATGCCGTTCGCCTGACCCCGGCTTACCAGCGGAACGCCGAGGACGGATTTACTGCGCGTCGCCTCCAAAAGCGGCTTGGCGCCTTCCGGCATGTCGTTGCTGCCCATCTGATAATTGATCGCGCCGCAGTGATCCAGCGCGGCGCGCAGATCGGGGTAGTCGGACAGTGGCAGCATCGGGTACGGATCCGAAAGCCATAAGCCGCTGCCATAAACGAGCCGCAGCGCCAGCGACTCTTTGTCGGGTCCGAAGATCGCGCATTCACACCAGTCCGCGCCGAGGATGCGGATCAATTCTTCCGCCTGCCGGAAGACCGCCGCCGTGCCGCGCCCCTGAAGCTCCCCCGTTTGCGCGAGGCAGAGCAGCGCCTGACGCTGCGCGTTTTCTACGGCTTCGGCGGTGGGTTCCTGCACGGGCGGGCGAATGTAATAGGCGAACGCCGCGCCCGCGATTCCGCTGGTCGTCTGAATCGGGAAGAACAACATCGCGGACGCGCCGACCTGATCGAGCGTCTGAAGCTCGCCCGTCGCCAGACGCCTGCGCCGCATGACCATGAAATAACGATTAGTTTCGAGCGCGTGGCGAATGGCGGGTCGGTTGGTGAGATCAATGCGCGGCTCGCTGCCGGAATGCCAGATGGCGCGGTCGCAGCGCGCCACCATACGCAGCGCGTCGCGTTCGCGATCCAGGTCGAGAATCGCGGAACGGCTGACGTTCAGCACCGCGATCAACTGCTCGCAGACGTTGGGCAGCGTACGATCCAGCGTAATGGAGGAGTTGACGATCTGGCTGGCATCGACCAGCGCTTTTAGCTCGCGCGCCTGCTTGACGCTTTCTTCGTGAATGCGCGCGTTCTCAATCGCAATCGCCGCGTAGGACGCCAGATTGACGAGCAGTTCCTGGTGGCGGGCGTCGAAAATATCGTGCTTGTATTTATTCATGACGCCGAGCACGCCAATCGGCTTGCCGCGCAGCAGGATCGGCACGTACAGCAGCGCGTTGACAAAATACTCGGTTTTGACCTTTTGCGGTCCGCGCTCGCCGATGACCAGCGGCTTGCCGCTTTTGAAGACCGCGCCCGCGAGTGTGTCCTGCGTCTGCACGCGGAAATTGCGCGCCACTTCGACGTCGATGCCGACCTTCGCCCGCAGCCACAACTGCCCCGACTCGCTGTCCGGCAGCAGGATCATGCCTTCTTCGGCATTCGTCAGCCGCCGCGCTGCTTCGACGACACGGTTCAAGACCTCGCTGAGATTGAGGACTTCGGTCAGCGACCGGCTGAGCGAGAACAGCGTTTGAATTTCTTCGACCCGCTTGTGTCCTTCGGCAAGGTCGTCCGGCGTGGACGGCTCTATCAATTGCAGGGCGGGCATCCGCAGCGCGTGCATGACTCCGCGCTGGATACTCAACTCGTCGAGCGTGGTGATGAGGGTGTCGGCGGGGATCGCCGTTTCGTCGTAGGTCGTGCCGTCCAGCGCCAGCGCCACAATCGGCGGGTGCAGACCCTGCTGCGCCAGCATCGGCAGCGTCGGCGCGCCAGAACGCCGGTCGCGCATGGCGATGTCCACCAGCACGAGGTCGTGCTTGTTGCGCCGCAGGGCATAGGCGGCGTCCCGATGGCTGTAGGCGCTCTGAACGCGAAACCCGCGCCCGCTCAACGCCGAGCGCACCTTCTGTACCACGTCATAATCGCCCGCGACCACCAATACCTGTCGCTCGTTTGAGACCTGGACTTCCAGTACCGTCATGTTACTTACTCAAGCGCTGACGCCGGCGAGAGAGGTCATCTTCATCAGCCTGCGCGTTCTCGGCGTCGGGCGGTTCCGGCTCGCCCGCGGCGACCTCGCCTTTCGCCTTCACCAGATCG
>CALMDI010000709.1 GCA_937864975.1 uncultured Chloroflexota bacterium
CTCAAAGCTCAGACCTCCTTCCGGGGGTGGTGATGCCCCCGGCCGATCGAATTGCACTCGCGCGTGGCGACAGCCCGGCGGATCTGGTGCTGCGGAATGTGCATCTGGTCAACGTGCTCAGTGGCGAGATTTACCCGACCGACATCGTCGTGCACGATGGCATGATCGTCGCCTGCGCCCTCGGCTACCGCGCCAATGAGGAAATCGACCTGCGCTGGCGCTACGTGTGTCCCGGCTTGATCGACGCGCACGTGCATATCGAGAGCAGCCTGTGCACGCCGCCGGAGTTCTCGCGCGTGGTGCTGGCGCGCGGTGTGACAACGGTTGTCACAGACCCGCACGAGATCGCCAACGTGCTTGGGCTGGAAGGCATCCGTTTCATGCTGGAACGCGCCAAGCATGGACCGATCAATATGTTCGTGATGTCATCGAGCTGCGTCCCGGCGACGCACATGGAAACGAGCGGCGCGCGGCTGGAAGCCGCGGATTTAGCGCCGCTGCTGTCGAGCGAGTGGGTGCTCGGTTTAGCCGAGATGATGAACTATCCCGGCGTGATTTATGGCGACGAAGGCGTGCTCGACAAACTGGACTTGTTCGGGCAGCGCGTGCTGGACGGACATGCCCCGACGGTCACGGGGAAGGCGCTTCAAGCCTATGCCGCGGCGGGCATCCAGAGCGATCACGAATGCACGACGGTTGAGGAAGCGCTCGAAAAGCTGCGGCTTGGCTTCACGGTGTTCATCCGTGATGGCACGACGACCCGCAACCTGCGCCCGCTGCTGCCGATGGTGACGCCCGAAAATCACCACCGGCTGTGCTTTTGCACCGACGACCGCCAGCCGGACAGCCTGCTCAACGAAGGCTCGATAGATCACATGGTGCGGGTGGCGATTGCGGAAGGCGTTGACCCGATCATCGCCATTCGCATGGCGACGATCAACACGGCGACTTATTTCCGGCTGCACCGGCATGGCGCGATTGCGCCGGGTCGCGTGGCGGACATGGTGATTTTCTCCGACCTCAAGGATTTGCGCGCCGAGATAGTTTTCCGCAACGGTGTGCTGGCGGCAGAGGACGGACGTGTGACAGGTGACAAGCCGCCGCTTCGCAGGATGGATTTGCGCGGCTCGATGAACGCGCGGCTCGACCCGATGGATTTGCGAATTCCGGCGGCAGGGCAGTTGATCCGGGTGATCGAAGGCTACGGCGATCAGGTCGTCACGGGACACATCACCGTCGAAGCCAAAATAGAGAACGGCGAGGCGGTGGCGGATACCGAGCGCGACATCCTGAAAATCGCCGTTCTGGAGCGGCACCGCGCGTCGGGAAACATCGGCAAGGCGTTTATCTCCGGCTTTGGCTTGAAACGTGGGGCGATTGCCGGGACGGTGGCGCACGATCATCACAACCTGATCGTGATCGGCGCGGACGACGCAAGTATGCAGGCGGCGGCGCGCGCGGTAAGCGCGATGGGTGGCGGGCTGGCGGCGGTGGATGGTGAGACAGTATTAGCAACGCTGCCGCTCCCGGTCGCGGGGCTGATGAGCGAGGAGCCGATTGAGGATGTGAAACGCCAGTACGACGCCTGCATCGCGGCGGCGCACAAGCTGGGCAGCACGATGCACGACCCGTTCATGGCGATGAGCTTTATGGGGCTGGAAGTCATTCCGAAGCTGAAGCTGACGGACGTAGGGCTAGTGGACGTGGAAACATTCGAGGTGGTGGATTTATGGGTGTGAACAACGCTTATGGAATGTGATATGATCGCAGTTATCGTGTGTAAAAGGTGATGTCTCATGGCTGAAATGATCCTGCTCGAAATCCCGGAGGATGTGGCGCGATTGGCGCGAGAAGCGGCAGAAGAAACCGGACGTTCGATGGAATTGGTTCTCACTCAGTGGCTTCAATGGGCTGCTGCGACGACTGTTGATGAACTTGTACCGGGAGCGAGCTACCCGATTTACTCGGCATTCGATAGCTATGAGGCGGCACAGGTTTTAGAGCAAGTCCTGAAAGCGTCCAATAGCGCGGATACGACTACAGACCCCCAGTCGTGACGCGGTTTCGGTACACGCTTCTCAATAATCAGCCCGGCAGTTTGATGCCACGCCTGCCGCTAACGCTTCATGGCGCAATCCAATCGCTCATCATCCGGGGACTGGTTGATAGTGGGTCTACCGTGAACGTTCTCCCTTATGCCGTTGGTCTCGCACTTGGTGCAGTGTGGGAGGAGCAGTTAACGCGAGTTACCCTCACAGGAAATCTGGGACGTTACGAAGCGCGCAGCTTGTTCCTTCGGGCATCTCACCCGAACATTACAGGTAATGACGCTGTACGGCTTGTGTTTGCCTGGAGTTTAGCTCCTGATGCCCCAATTCTTTTTGGGCAAATGAATTTCTTTGAACTATTCAACGTCTACTTTTTTCGCTCCGAGGGTGTATTCGAGGTCGCCTTAAAGGACAATCCTTAAATGCAAGCCGACCACGAACGTTTCATCCACGAAACGATTAATCTTGCCGAAGCCGCCGTCGCGCACGGGAACGAGCCGTTTGGGTCGCTGCTGGTGAAGAACGGTGACGTTCTGTTGCGCGTCGAAAACACGGTGTACACGGGCAACGACATGACCAACCACGCCGAGATGAATCTGGTGCGCGAGGCGCTCAAGCAGTACGACCCGGCGTTCCTGACCGACTGTACGCTCTACACCAGCACCGAACCGTGCGCGATGTGCGCCGGAGCGATCTACTGGTCGGGCATCGGGCGGGTAGTCTATGGCTGCACCGAGCAGCGATTGGGCGAGATTGCGGGGATCGGGCTGGACGTGCCATGTCGCACCATCTTCGCGTCCGGCGCGCGCAAGGTCGATGTCGTCGGTCCGGTGTGTGACCTCGACGCGGAGAAAATCCACTTAAGTTACTGGCTGCGGCGGTCTCAGTAATCATTCCTCGAACCTGCTACAATAGCTCGGACAGCGCGGCGAGCACGAACGCCGCTTTTATCGCGTACAGACAAGGCTTATCATGCAGCAATCCATTTCTCCGGCAGTTGTCGAACAGATTAAATCTCGCGTCGAGGCGCAGCGCGAGGACATCGTCACGTTTCTGCGCGAGCTATGCGCCATTCCCAGTTACGACAGCCAGATTCGGGCAGTGGGGGAGCGCGCGGAAGCCGAAATGCGGAAGCTCGGCTTTGACGAGGTGTGGTTCGACCAGATGGGCAACGTCGTCGGCAGGATTGGCGATGGTCCCGTCAAGCTGCTCTACGACAGCCACATCGACACGGTCGGAATTGGCGATCCCGACGAATGGGAATGGGATCCATTTACGGGCAAGATCGAGAATGGCGTGTTTTTCGCGCGCGGCGCGTGCGACGAGAAGGGCAGCACGCCGGGGATGATCTACGGTTTGGCGCTGGCACGCGAGCTTGGGCTGCTGGACGGCGTGACGGGTTATTACTTTGGCAATATGGAAGAATGGTGCGACGGTATCGCGCCGCACGCGCTGGTCGAAGCGGAAGGGCTGCGCCCGGATTTCGTCGTCATCGGCGAGCCGACGAAGATGCAGGTTTATAGGGGACACAAGGGGCGAGTCGAGATGCAGGTCGTGGCGAAGGGCAAGAGCGCCCACGCCGCCAGCAATTTCCTCGGCGACAACGCGATTTATAAGCTGCTGCCGATCATCGACGCGATCAGCAATCTCGAACCGGAACTGGGCGACCACCCGTTCCTCGGTCACGGGCGCATTACGGTGACGGATATGCACGTCAAGACGCCGAGCATCAACGCGGTGCCGGATGAAGCGCTCATTTACATCGACCGCCGCGTGACGTTTGGCGAGGAGCCGCAAACAGAGCTGGAGCGTATTCAACGCATCGTCGGGGATCGTAAGGATATCGAGGCGTCGATTTTGTTCTACGACGATCCGAGCTACACCGGTTTTGTCTTTCCGGTGGACAAAATTTTCCCCGCCTGGGCGCTGGACGAAGCGCACAGTTTTGTTCAGGCAGGCGTGCAAGCCGGGGATGTGCTGTGGGGCAACCCAATCCCGACCGGCAAGTGGGATTTCTCGACCAACGGCATCTACTGGATGGGCAAGGCGGGCATTCCGAGCATCGGCTTTGGACCGGGCAATGAAATCCACGCGCACACGGTCATCGATCAGGTGCCGCTGGACGACGTGGTGCGCGCGACCGAATGGTACGCGCTGCTGCCCGCGCTGATTCGTTAATTCTCATGCCGACGATCTACCTGATGCGCCACGGCGAGAGCGTCGTGAACATCGAGCGCCGCCTGACCTGCCGCACCTACGATGGCGACCTGACCGAGCGCGGGCGCGAGCAGGCGCGGCGAGCGGGTGAATGGCTGCGTGACAAAGGCATCCGGCAAATCCTCCACAGCCCGTTTCACCGCGCGCGGCAAACGGCGGACATCGTCGGGGAAATCGTGGGCTTGACGCCGGTTGCGGACGCCGACCTGTGCGAGATGGACTGCGGCGAACTGGACGGCAAGACGAGCGACGAGGCGTGGGAAGTCTGGGGTGGCGTTTACCGCCGCTGGCTGATGCACGACCTCGACGCGGCGTTTCCCGGTGGCGAATCGTACCGCCAGGCGCGCGAGCGGCTGACGCGGGCGCTGGCAAAAGCCGTGTTAAACGAAGCAGCGCTGCTGGTGACGCACGGCGGGATCATCACGACGGTCGTGCCGACGCTGTGCGTCAACGCGGCGGCACTGCAAGACGTGCAGTCGGTTGAGAATACCGGCTGCGTCGTATTGGAGACTTATGACGCCGACCGTTATAGTTGTGTGGCATGGAACCTGATCGATCACTTCGCTTAATATTTGCGATTATCGCAAGGAGTGCAACGGATTATGCAGACGGATTTGCGGGGGCGGGACTCGATTGCCCCAGAACTGGAATGGACGCGCGACGAGATTGAGACGCTGCTCGACGTGGCGTGGGATTTAAAGCGCAAGCGCGCGGTGGGCGAGCCGCACGCCTACCTGCGCGACAAGGTGCTTGGGCTGCTGTTCTTCTTCACGTCCACGCGCACGCGCGCCAGCTTCGAGGCGGGCATGGCGCAGTTGGGCGGTCATGCCATGTTCATCGACAGCGAGACGACGCAGATCAGCCACGGCGACACGGCGAAGGAGATTGGCGAAATCATCGGGCGCTATACAGACGGCATCGCCATTCGGCAGTGCGACTGGAATTTCGGCAACCGCTACATCCGCGAAGTTGCCGCCGCCAGCCGCGTTCCGGTGATGAACATGCAGGACGAGGTGTTCCACCCATTCCAGATTCTCGCCGACCTAATGACCATTCAGGAGCGCTTCGGGCGCGACCTGCGCGGCAAGACGATCAACGTGAGCTATGCCTATGCGTCGAGCTATCAGAAGCCGCTGTCGGTGCCGCAAAGCCTGATCCTGATGATGACGCGCTTCGGCATGAATGTGCGTCTGACTCGCCCGCCGGAGTTCGACCTGATGCCGGAAATCATGGATCAGTCGCGCGAGAACGCCAAGAAGAGCGGCGGGTCATTCGAAGTGCTCGACGATTTCGACGCGGGCTTCGAGGGCGCGGACATTGTTTACCCGAAGTCGTGGGGCTGCTGGATGACGACCGAGGACAAGAACGAGTCGTCGGTCATCGGCAAGAAGTACACCGACTGGATTACGGACGACCGCCGGATGGCGCTGGCGAACGAGCAGTGTGTCTACATGCACTGCCTGCCCGCCGACCGCAACATCGAAGTGACGGACAGCGTGATCGACGGTCCGCAGAGCGTGGTGTACGACGAGGCGGAAAACCGCCTGCACGTGCAGAAAGCCGCGATGGCGCTGACGATGCGGTAGGAATAGCTGTCAGCGATCAGCCGTCAGCGTTCAGCTTTTGCCGGGCGCTGGCGGCTGCTTCGGCTCTGCTATAATTTCAGGAGGTGTTTGCTTTAAATGACTTTGCAATGATTACCAAACATCTCGATTTGCCAATGGACAAGATTGTTGAATTCTGTGACAGGCATCCGATCCGCAAATTAGCGTTGTTCGGCTCCGTTTTGCGCGATGATTTCCGTCCGGACAGTGATGTGGATGTTCTGGTGGAGTTTGAGTCAGGGGCAAAGGTAAGTTACTTTGATTTTAGTGGATATGCAAATCGAACTAGGCGAAATTATTGGTCGTAAAGTCGATCTTGGCACATTTAACTCGTTGAAAGAGCGTATCCGGGAGCGAGTCCTGAACACGGCTTTGATGGTCTATGAACGCAAGTGACGAAGAGCGCTTGCGTCACATGCTCGACTATGCGTATGAAGCCCTCGCATTCTCGAACGGTGTTCAGCGCGAAGCACTCGAAAGTAATCCCGTTCTCCTGCGCGCTCTTTCGTATGACATCGGAGTTATAGGTGAAGCCGCATCGAAGCTGAGTCCTGAATTGCGGCTGAAAACGCCTCATATTCCATGGCGTGCCATCGTTGGGACGCGAAACTACCTGTTTCATGCGTACTTTCAAGTTGATTACGATTTACTTTGGGACACGGTGACTTCCAAACTGCCTGTTCGGAATAGAATATATCTGCGCTTATTGAGCTTACCGCTGAAAGCTGAGAGCATCCATGCTTGTTCAGGTGAATGATCGCTTGCGTTCCCGCCTGCGGTTAAATTCTGTAGGGGTGAAGGAAGCGCTTGAGGATTTTTGTCGCCGCCACCATTTACTGTCACTCGCTGTATTTGGGTCTGTACTACGCGAGGAGTTCCGTGAGACCGGCGACAATCCGAGCGATATTGACGTGCTGGTGGAAATCGATCCCGACCATTATCCCGCGTGGGAATACTACACGTGGGGCGACGAGCTTTCACGCATATGGGAACGAAAAACTGAGGTTTTTACTGCGAGCGAACTGAGCAAGTATTTCCGCGACGAAGTGCAGCGCGAGGCTGTTACCCTGTATGAACAAGAACGATCAAGTGTTACTGAATGACATGCTTGATTTCTCGCGGCGAGTGCAGAAGCGGGTCAACGGAAAGCATTTTTCAGACCTCGCCGCCGAGGATTATCTGCTTGGTGATGCGGTCGTTCGCGCCTTGGAGGTCGTCGGTGAGGCTGCCAATCATGTGACTACCGAGTTACAAACGCGCTATCCTGAAATCGAATGGAACAGCATCATATGAATGCGACACCGACTCATTCATGGCTATACGGACGTAAACTGGCTCATTGTATGGGAAGTCGCAACGCAGAAGATGCCTGTACTCATTCGCCAGCTTGAGCAGATTCTCGCTGAAGAAAGCTAAATCATGGTTGGAAAACTGGCGGTCGTCGCCATCGGCGGCAATTCACTGATTCTGGATCCGAAGCGTCCCGAAGTCGCGAACCAGTGGGATGCGGTGGACGAGACGTGCAAGCACATCGCGCAGATGATCGCAGATGGCTGGTCGGTGGTCATCACGCACGGCACCGGTCCGCAGGTGGGCTACATTTTGCGCCGC
>CALMDI010000710.1 GCA_937864975.1 uncultured Chloroflexota bacterium
CAGGGCAAAGCGGAATGGGATCGCGACGATCTGGCATGGCGCCGAACGTCCCCGCGCGCCGACGAAGACGAATAGCCGACAGGTTGTGCCACCGCTATACTCCGCGCCCATCACGGACGCCCAGGAACCGAACTTGTCATGACCCGCTTCAACATCCCGTCCGATTTCCTGCGGACGCTGTGCCTCGCGCTCGCGCTGATCGGCGTGCTGGCGCTTGCCTACGCCGCGTATCAGTACATCGACGCCCGCCGCGCGCTTGACGCCGCGCCTGATCTGGACGCGGCAGCACTGGAACCTGCCCAGCGCGAGGCGCTGCTGAGCACGCCCCCGGCGCTGCTGATCGCCCGGCGCGAAGCCGTTCAGCAGCAGACGCGCAGCCTGATAATCGGCGGTCTGGGGCTGGTCGCGCTCGGCGTGGGCTGGCTTGGCTATGACGTGCTCAAGCGCCGTCCGATCAGCAATCAGTCTCCACCATCTCCCTCGTAAAGTTTACAGTTCAATGTTGATAGCAAACCCATCTGTTGGGTGGGATGAGTATAATATTGGGCTGCGTAGCGGATTCGAGGCGAGGATTAGGAGAGGCGATGCAGGACATGGCAACCGTTTTTAACACGTTTCCGGTGCTGGAAACGGAGCGCTGCACCCTCCGCGCGGTGACGCCCGACGATGCCCCTGCCATCTTTCACATCTGGAACGATGCGCGTGTGACGCGCTACATCGGCAGACCACCGATGGTTTCTATGGACGAAGCGTTGAAGCGCGTGGACGTGTTCCGTACCACGTTCGAGGAACAAACCGGCGTCTGCTGGGCGATTGATCATGGCGGGCAGGTAGTCGGGACGTTCGTGTTCTGGAATCTCGAAAAAGAGCATTTTCGCGCCGAAATCGGGTACGTGCTCGCGCCGGAATGGTGGGGCAAGGGGCTGATGATCGAGGTGGCGCGCGCCGCGCTGCGCTTTGGCTTCACGGACATGGGGCTGCACCGGATCGAAGCGCAGGTCGACCCGGAGAACGCGGCGTCCCGACGGGTCGTGGAAAAGCTGGGGTTTGTGCAGGAAGGGCACTTCCGCGATTACTACTACGATCCGGTCGAGGCGCGGTTCACGGGTAACGCGGTGTTTGCCTTGCTGAAACCGTCCTGGCTCAGGCGGACGGAGGCGGACGCCGGGGGCTTGCGCGGGGTTCCGCCAGAGGCGGAATTTTAGTCGGCTTCGCCGACCCCTGAGCAGCGCCCCGGCTGAAGCGGAAGACGGTAAGCGCACTGAAGGGGCTGGGAAAGGGGCAACCTGAAGCTGCCCGGAAATCATCGAATCATTCGATCAACGAGGTTATGGGTAGGATTTATTCAGATCGCCACGGATCGTCGTTAAGTGTTGAGGTGGGTCGCTTCAGGAACAGAACGGCTCGCGTGACCTCGATGCAGACGACGCCCTCCTGATTGCGTCCGGTGTGCCTGAGCGTGACGATGCCGCTGTCGGGGCGCGATTTGCTGTCGCGCTTGCCGGTGACTTCAGTCTCGACGTACAAGGTATCGCCGTGAAACAGCGGGTGTGGGTGGGAGACGTTTTCGTAGCCGAGGTTGGCGACGATGGTTCCGGCGGTCAGCTCGTGGACGGTGATGCCGACGACGACGCCGAGTGTGAAAATTCCGTTGACGATGCGCCGACCAAAGGACGTTTTCGCCGCGAAATCCTCGTTGATGTGCAGCGGCTGTGTGTTCAACGTCAGACTGTTGAACAGCACGTTATCGGCTTCGGTGAGGGTGCGACCGAGGTCATGGCGAAAGGTCATGCCAACGTCGAGGTCGTCGTAGTATTTGCCAGCCACGAAGTGCCTCCACGGTTGAGGATACCCTAAAATGTCAGGCGGGGAAAAGACACAAGACCGCCCGGTGTGAGGGGGGCACATCCGGGCGGCTTGTAAAGGGAAGGGCTAATGGGGGTCGGCTAATTCCGAAATCCCTAATGCCCACGAAACTGGTTTCCAATACGTCGCGTTCAGTTTGGGGGAACATCACAACCGACCAGTTTCGCTTGTCTCTAAGGTAAATTTTCTGACTAAACACCAAATGAAGCGCGTATGAACAGGGAATGAGAGCGTCCTACGCCGGCGGAGGGCTTTCGGTCGGCGCGCCGTCGGGCGCGGGCGGCGTCAGGGTTGCGTTCGGGTCGGGCGTGGGCGTTGCCTGCGCGCACATGCTGGCGGCGTTGCTGCGCTTCTGCGACACCTCGGTGCTGGACAGAATTTCGAGCGCGTTGGCATACTGCTGAACGGCGGGGCAGAAGCCCGCGTTCGGATCGTTCGCCAGCGCGTCGCCGTATTTCCAATACTGCTCAAAGAGAAGCTGACGTGCGTCCTGATAATAGCGCCCGCCCTCGCCCATGTTGATGATTTCCCACAGCGCTTCTATCGCGCGTGGGAAGCTGACGCTGAGGGCTGCCTGCGCGTTCTGCCACTGCACGGCGGCGAACAATTCATAGCTCATATCGCCTTGCAGCACGCCGAGCGCTTCCGCGCGGGTCGCCCAGACGATGCCCTGCGCCGGGTTGTTCGCGCTGAACATCGCGCGCGCCTGCCCGTTGAGCGCCTGCGTCATCAGGTCGCGCACGGCGGCGCGCTCGTAATTCGGATCGACCGCGATAATCACGTCAAGCACTTCGTAGGCGTCGGCAAACTGACCCGTGTTGACGGCGCGTTGAGCTTCGTCCAGCAGCGCCGCCAGATCGTAGCTGTCGCCCGCCGGGGTAATCACCAGATCGTCGGCTTCTTCGGTGACCTCAAGCGGTTCGGGCGTTGGCGTCACGGTCGGGGTGGCGGTGGGCAGGCGCGTGAGGTACATGGCGGTTGCCGTCGCTGCCAGTTCGGAGACGCCGGGGACACCGGGCGTTAGGGTTGCCAGAAAGCGCAGGCGCGTATCGGCAAGCAGAAGGTTGCCGCTGGCGATGTCGTTCGGAATGCGGTTGAGCTGCTCGCTGATGGCAGCGCCCTGAGTCGCCGTCGCGTGAACGTCGGCTTCGCGCCGTCCGGACGTCCAGCCCGCCGCGGCAGCCAGAAACACGATGGCAACAGACAGGGCTAGCCCGATCAGCCCGATGCAGCCCCAGGTCGCGCATCCCGGACCGCCGCTCGGCGCGGCGTCCGGCGGCAGGACCAGACGGCGCGGCTCGGCTGCCGTCTTGAGCGGCGATTTCGGCTGAGTATCTTCAAGCGAGGGATAGTCTTGCATCGATGCACACAGGCTCTACGGCGCGGGGCTGCCCGGCAGTACCGCTCAAACAAGCGCCCGGTCATGCCGGGCGCAGGCTATTATAACGAGCTTGGCGGAGTGCGTATAGCGCGGATCAACCGAGGGACTGCGTAGTTGCGTCAGTCGTTCGTAGATTCCATGTCTCAAAACGGGCAGACCGACGCAAAAACTCAGCCACTCCTCGACGGAGTATCGAGCCAGAGTGCCATCGGGCAAGGCAGGCGGGTTAAAGCCACGGGCGATCTATCGTGTCAAAACCTTATACATGTTGATCAAAAAGAAGCGGATTTCCGTCTGGATCGACGAGAATAAAACTTGCGGGACCAGAAGTGGTCTCGTCGGCTTCGGTCTGCATGTCGATACCTCTGGTTTTAAGCTGGCGTTGTAGCTCCCTGATATCGGTAAATGAATCGATTTTGGTCGCATTTTCATCCCAGCCTGGATTGAAGGTTAGAATGTTTTTTTCAAACATTCCTTGAAAGAGACCAATGGTGCAGTTGCCATTTTTCAGAATTAGCCAATTCTGCGCGATATCCCCCATAAAGACTTGAAAGCCAAGCTTCTGATAAAAGGATTTTGAAGCTTGAATGTCCTTAACGCTCAGACTGACTGAAAATGCGCCTAATTCCATGATAGCTCTTTCAACTCCTTAACTTTGCTAAGCACGTTGACTCAACCACAA
Source organism: uncultured Chloroflexota bacterium (assembly GCA_937864975.1). Taxonomy (GTDB): domain Bacteria; phylum Chloroflexota; class Anaerolineae; order Aggregatilineales; family Phototrophicaceae; genus ZC4RG36. The sequence goes on from CALMDI010000710.1 coordinate 3,930, forward strand.
ATTTAGCTCGTCCGTTCTACTATGGCAAGGATCTCGCTGCCGACTTTTCCAATAAGCTGTCCCATCGTCGATATCCAATTCTTGCTGTACGAGGGACAGGAGCAAGGCGCTGCTAAACACGAGGGGGTGTCGAAGTCTCAGGACGGGCAGATCGACTGACCGACTTAGCCGGTCTCTTAACCGAACATTCCCGCGACGCGCCGCACAATCATCTCCGCCACGCGCGCCTTGCTCGTCAAATCCATCGGCTCCGGCTCGCCGCGCGCGGGGATGAGGACGACGCGGTTGGTGTCGGCGTCGAAACCGGCATCTGCCGCCGTGATGTCGTTGGCAACCAGCAGATCAAGCCCCTTGCGTTCCAGCTTTTCGCGCGCGTTGTCGAGCAGGTTTTCGCTTTCCGCCGCGAAGCCGACGACGACGCGCGGCAGGCGGCTGTCCTTCCGCCGTTCTTTGACTTCGCCCAGGATGTCGGGCGTGCGTTCGAGCGTGAGGATGTGCGTCGCGTCCGGGTCTTTCTACTTCTTGATCTTCTGCGCGGCGACGGACTGCGG
>CALMDI010000711.1 GCA_937864975.1 uncultured Chloroflexota bacterium
GGCGGTTGCGAGAGTCGTTCCCGTAGGGTCGAAGGCGACACCGCGCACCCAGCCCGCGTGCCCCACGAGCCGCGCGCCCGGACGCCACCCATCACCGGCGGAGTCGCGCTCCCACAGTATGGCAGTGCCATCTGCGCTGCCAGACGCAAGGCGCGTGCCATCAGGACTGAATGCCACGCTCAAGACCCAGTCGTTATGGGCTTGCAGCGGTTCGCCAACGCCGCGGCGTGTATCGACATTCCAGAGGCGAATTGTCGCGTCGGCGCTGCCGGTCGCGAGCAGCGATCCATCCGGGCTGAAGGCGACGCTCCACACGGCATCCGCGTGCGTCTGCGGCAGTGTGTCGATGAGCTGCCATGAGTCGGCGTCCCAGAACTTCACCGCGCCGTCTTCCCCGCTCGAAGCAAGGAGCCTGGCATCCGGGCTGAAAGCGACGCTGTAAACCGCGCCGTCGTGCGCTGCGATGGGTTCGCCGATAAGTTCACCGGTTTCAAGATTCCAGAGCGTGAGGGTTCCGTCCTCGCCGCCAGTCACGAGCCGCGTGCTGCTGACGGCGATACTCCACGGCGTGGACGGCGGAAAGAGCGGGGAACGCGCGGAGGGCTGGCGCGTCTCGACATCCCACAGACGAATCGTGCTGTCGCGGCTGGCAGACACGAGCAGGCGACTATCGGGGCTAAAAGCGACCTGGCGCACGCGGTCGGCGTGCCCATGAAACATGGCTGTCAGATAGGGATAGCTGAGCAGCGCCGCAAGCAGGCTGTTGCGCGCTTCAAAGGTGTTGGCGGTTTGGCGCGCTTCGAGCGCGAACAGAAATGCCAGATCGGTGCGCTGGTCGTCCAGGCTGGCGAGCGAGCGAACGGCAAGCTCGCGCGAACGGGAGACGCGGGCTTCCCTATCGGCGCGGTCGCGCTCGGCGACGGCGGTTGCCGCGCTGACCTGCGCTCTCCCCTGAGCCTGAGCTGCCAGGACGGCATTGCGTTCGGCAGTCGTACGCTCACTATTGGCGAGACTCGTCAGCCCCAGGGCAATCACGGTCGCCGCCGCGAAAAGCCCGACCAGCCCGCGAAGCCTGCGCCGCGACTGCCGCTCAAGGGCTGCCTCGCGCTGCCGCCGCGCCAGTTCCTGAGCGTGGGCAGCTTCCCGCCGGGCGACGCTCTCGCGAATGAATTCCAGTTCCGTTTGGCTCAGCGCCAGCGCGTCGCTCGTCAGTAAGCTTTCGTACTGCTGCAGGCGCGCGCCGCTGGACAGATAGTCGGACGTACGCTCGTGATTGAGCCAGTCCCGCACGACGCTGGATAATCGCCGCTGAAGCTGCAAGGCTTCCCGCGTGGTGTCGAGCCATTCGTGAAGACGCCCCCACCGCTGGATCAGCGCTTCGTGAGCCACTTCCACCGTCGGCTCGCGTGTTTCCGGGTCGTGATCGAGTGCCAGCAGGCGATAGGCTGCGAACGTGTCGATGATCGTTTGCATCAGGTCGCCCCGCGCGCGGATCGACAGGAGTTCCGACAGCCGCACGCGCCGCCGCGTATCGTCGGCGCCGTCGCCGGGTGTCACCAGGCGAAGGAACAACTGACGCGCCAGCGCCTGCTGGTCGGCGTCGAGCGATACGAAGACGGCTTCCGCGCGCCGCGCCAGCGCTTCCAGAGCGCCGCCGTTTTCGCGGTAGGCGTCCAGTGTCAGGCGTCGTCCGTCGCGGCGTTCGACCAGTTCCGTCAGCGCATATTGCAGGAGCGGCAGCGCGCCCGGCTCCTGACGAATGTCGGCGATCATCGCCGTAACCAGCGCGCTTTCCAGTTGCAAGCCAACGCGCTCCGCCGGTCCGATGATGGCGCGTTCCAGAGCGTCGGGCGTCAGCGGCAATACCAGCTCGGTGTGCCGGCGCAGCAGCTCGCCAAGCGCCGGATAGACGAGCGGGCGGTGATAAAAGTCGGCGCGAAGGGTGACGACGATGCGGATCTGGCTCGTTGGATCGGAAATGGCGGCATAAAGACTGTCGAGAAATGCCTGCCGGGTTGGCTCGTCGCTGACCTGCGTAAAGACCTCTTCAAACTGGTCAATCAATAACACAAGCTCGCCCTGGGTCGGGACAATCTGCGCGATCGTATCGACCAGCGCGCGCGGGTTTTCGCGAAGGTGTGCCGACAGGCTGTCGAGGGGTTGGATGGACACGGACGCCAGCGCCGAGGCGAGGCTGTCAAACGGGTCGGCGCCCGGCGTCATGTCCGCGATGAACCAGCGTTCGGATTCCGGGAGCGCGCCGCGCCGCAGCGCCGGAATCAGCCCCGCACGGACAACGCTCGATTTTCCGCTGCCGCTCGCTCCGACGATGGCGAGAAAGCGAGTATTTTCGCCTGAATGAGACAGCCTTTCGAGCAGGCGCGCCGTCAGCGCTTCGCGTCCAAAAAAGTCCGCGACGTCGGCTTCGTCAAATGGGCGCAGTCCTTTGTAGGGATTGGCGAGATAGTCCCACGTGATTTCGAGTGGGCGAGTTCCCTCATCGACCTTCATCGTCGCGCTGCTTCCCGACAGTGAGAACCCGCCGACGATCACCGACTGCTCGACGATGGCGAGCCGGAAATCTTCTGCCAGCGCTAATACGTTCGGATACCGATCCAGCGGGTCCTTCGCCGCGGCGCGCTGAACGACGGCATCGACGGCGCGGGGCAAATTGGGTCGGAATTCGTAGAGCGGGGGGATCGGCTCTTCGAGGTGCTTCCTGACGATTTGCGAGTAGGTGCCTCCGGTGAAGGGACGGACGCCCGTGAGGACTTCAAACAGGACAATGCCCAGGCTGTATTGATCTGACTGCGGTGAAACCGGGGATTTCTTAATTTGCTCCGGCGACATATAGGCGAAGGAACCGACGACCGAGTCATGCTCGCCGGGGTCGGCGTCAGTCAGGTCTTTGGCGATGCCGAAATCGCTGAGATAGGCGTTGCCGTCTTCGTCCAGCAGGATATTCGCGGGCTTGATGTCGCGGTGGACGACGCCGCTCCGGTGCGATGCTGCCAGCGCCGACGCTATCTGGTCGAGGAGCCGCGTGGTCGCGCTGAGCTCCCACGCGCCATTCGTTTTGAGCGATTGATCCAGATTAGCACCGCGCAGGTAGCGCATGACCAGATACGCGCCGTCCGGCTCGCGCCAGAAGTCATAGAGGGGAACAATGTGGAGATGTTCCAGCCGGGCGACAAGCTGCGCTTCGGCTTCAAAGCGACGGATGAAATTTGGCTGGTTGGCGTACTGAGACAGGATGACTTTGACCGCGACTTCGCGGCGCACCAGTGGCTGGTAGGCTCGGTAGACCGCGCCGAACCCGCCCGCGCCGATTCGCTCGCGCATCTCGTAGCTCTTGACGATTTTTCCGGTCAGGTCGTCCATAATGTCGTCGATAACTGTCCGCGCCCAACCCATTGTAGCACAATTAATATCGTCATTTAGAGGGTGTTGTCAACAAAGAAACGAGTGTCGATCCCTGTAATAACAGCGTGAAAAAGAGATCGTCCATACCCGTAGACGCCGTAGTTTGAGGGAAATATCGGGGGCCATTCCGTCTCTGCTGAAAGGCGCAACGGAGCCTTTCAAGCGGATTCTTGGTTAAAAACCATGACATTGCCGCAAGATTCTCTAATGCTTCTCCAAGCAACATTGCCGCCGCGCGATCCGACCGTTCAATTCGCCGCAGGCTGGCGTTATACTGGGTGCGTTCGCATTCTGTCAGCGATAAGGCATCGGAGAATGATCTTTCGCATTTTGTTTTTTCTGGCGCTCGCCGCCATTGCCGCCGGATGCCTGATCGCGGCGCGGATTATCGTGCGGCGACCGCTGAAGCCATTCGCGCGCAATCTGCTGATCGCGCTGATCCTTCTCGAACTCGTCACAGCGGCGCTGCACCTGCTCGCGTTGTTCAACGGCGCGCCGCCGTTCTGGGACTGGTTCTTCGACCTTCAGTACGAGATGAACCTGGGGTCGATTTTCTCGGCGCTTCAACTCATGGTCATCGCCGTCGTCGCCCTGCTCAGCGCGATTCTGACGCCGGCGCTGCGCCTGTGGCAGCGATTGTACTGGCTGCTGCTGGTGGCGGTATTCGTCTTTCTGAGCCTCGACGAGTTCTATTCGTTTCACGAGACGCTTGGCGGGCGCTCGCCGACCGAGGCGTGGCGAATTCCTTATGCCATCGTGGGCGGGTTCCTGTTTCTCGTCAGCGCCGCCGCCTACTGGTTTGGCTTCCGGCGGCAAATTCGCCTGTTCGTCATGCTGTTCATGGGGCTGATCATCACGGCGGTCGCGGGGATTGGCGTCGAGGAATTCGTGCTTCGGGGATTTGTCGAAGAAAACCCGTCCGCCGAGTGGATGTATGTGTTTGAAGAAGTCTTCGAGATGATCGGCGCGACGATTATCCTGGCGGGTTTCCTGTCCTATTTGCAGGAAAATGTCACCGGGTCGGCATGGCGGCTTGCGCGCCGGCTGCTGCTGGGGGCGACGGTGGTCTGGACGGGGTGGATGCTGTTTTCGATGCTGCTGCTGCCCGCGCTCGAAGCGCGTCTGATCGCGCGACCGGTGAACGTGCGCTATGCGGGCGGCTTATCGCTGGTCGGCTATCAGGTCGAGCCGAGCGTGGTGGAGCCGGGCGACGAAGTGGCGCTGACGCTGTACTGGCGGGCAGATCGCAGCCTGAGCGAAGACTACAGTATTTCGGTGCACGCCCTCAGCCATCCCGATGTCGACTCGGTCGCGCAGTCGGATGATCTGCATATCGGACCGATTCCCAGCAGCGCGTGGTTTCCGCACGTCGTCATGAAGCGGACGGTTTATCTTCAGCTTCCACGCAGTCTGCCCGCGCCGGAGAGCTATGATCTGATGCTGCGCGTCTGGTATGGTCCGTGGCCGCTTGGGCGACCGTGGCAGGACACGACAGGCGTTCCGGTCGAGTCCGCCGAGGGGGTTCGTCCATTTGCCGCCGACAGCATTTTGCTGGACAGCCTGTCGGCGCTGTCGCCGGACGCGCCGCCCGCGCCGCCTGTCGCGGCGACCTACAGCTTTGCCGAGGAAGGCATCCTTCTGAATGGCTACGACCTGCTCCCGGAGACGCTCACGAGTTCAACGCTCCCGGTTCAGTTCTGGTGGCAGGCGCGGCAGGCAGTCAACCGGGACCTGACGCAGTTTTTCCACCTGATGCCGCAGGGCGGCGGCGACGTATTCGCGTTCGACCAGCAGCCGTTCGGCGGGCGTTTCCCAACGCGGGACTGGGTGGCTGGATTGCAGGCAGTCGATGCGTGGCAGGTTTCGCTTCCAGAGGATGTGCCCGCGGGCACATATGACGTGTTCACGGGGTTATACGACGTGACGACGATGGAACGCCTGACGGTCACCGACGCAGCGGGGCAGGCAGTACCGAACAATGCAATTTTCCTGGGCACGCTCGCTTACGAGCCGCGTGCACTGCCGGAAGCCACACCCGAAGCGACAACCGATGCCGGCGCCCTGTGTTATGCGATCGCCGACTCCGACGTTTTGCGAGGCAGCCAGGATGACGTGATGGTGGCGATCAACCGCCTCACCGGAGCCGTGCGCGAGATCGGTCGGACAGGCACGCTCAGCGTCGAAGGCTTGACCTTCAGCGCG
>CALMDI010000712.1 GCA_937864975.1 uncultured Chloroflexota bacterium
CGGTGACCAGATGGGCGCCCTTGCCTTCCAGGGCGTTCAGGTACATCGGAAGGGTCGCGACGAGGGTTTTGCCTTCGCCCGTCTTCATTTCCGCGATTTTGCCTTCGTGCAGGACGATGCCGCCGATAAGCTGCACGTCGAAATGGCGCAGCCCAATCGTGCGCGTGGATGCTTCGCGGACGACGGCGAACGCTTCGGGCAAAATCGCTTCGAGCGTCGCGCCCTGGGCAAGCCGCTGACGGAACTCGTCGGTTTTCGCGCGCAGCTCGGCGTCGGACAGCTTATGAATTGCCGGTTCGAGCGCGTTGATCTGATCGGCGGTTTCGCGATAGCGGGACAGCGCGCGTCCGACGGGATCGCCGAGCACCGACTTCAATACATTCCTGAACATAGCGCCTCGATGTCGTAACTAGAGCGAGGAAACGTCTCCCTCGCAACGAGGAGCATTATAGCATAGCTGCGTTGGCGTCCTGTTAGAAATTGCTGAGGGCAAACGTGCCGTTGTTCCGGTGTGGATTCTGAACGCTTAAACGTGCGGTTACAGGGGAGTCACGATTGGTTAAAGGGTCGAGGTACGGGGTTCGAGTAAAAGCAAATACGAATCTCTCGAACCTCGTGCCTCGACTCTCAGTCCTACTCGTTGAACAGCTTGCCGACGCTTTCGCCCTTGTGCGCGCGGACGATGACTTCACCCAGCATGGGCGCGATGGACAGCACCGTCATATTCGGCAGCAGCTTTTCCTTCGGCACCGGAATGGTGTTGGTGAAGATGATTTCCTTGAGGTTGAGCGACGCCAGCCGGTCGAACGCCGAGCCTGCCATGAGGGCGTGCGTGAAGGCGAGGTAGATATCCTTCGCGCCGCTTTCACGGAGCACCTCGACGGCGTTGGCGACGCTGCCGCCCGTGAGCACTTCGTCGTCCACCAGCAGAACGTTTTTGCCGCGCACGTCTCCGATGATCGACAGCGCTTCGGGGCGCTCGGCGTTATCGGTGCGGCGCTTCTCGATGATAGCCAACTGCGTGCTGAGCTTTTCCGCCCAGTTGCGCGCCTTCTTCGCAAAGCCGAGGTCGGCGGCGACGACGACCAGATCGAGCACCTGCTTTTCGTGCATATAGTCGCTGATGAGCAGGAATGCCGACAGCGCGTCGCCGGGGATATTGAAGAAGCCCTGAATCTGCCCCGCGTGCAGGTCAATCGTGATGTAGCGATCCGCGCCCGCCACTTCGATCATGTTGGCGATCAGCCGCGCGGCGATGCCGACACGGGGCTGATCCTTCTTATCCGAGCGCGCGTAGGATAGGTAGGGAATGACCACGTTGATGCGCCCCGCGGAGTCACGCTTGAGCGTGTCGATCATGATGAGCATTTCCATGATGTTGTCGTGGACAGGCGACGCCATCGTCTGCACCAGATACACGTCCTGACCGCGCACGCTTTCGTTCAGGCGGATGAAGATATTCTCATTCGAGAACACCGTGCGCCGGTAGTCGCCGGGCTTGATATCCATTTTGTACCGGTCGCGCAGATATTCGACAATTTCGAAGCCCAGGTCTTTCGATGCCGAGCCGGAGAACAACATAATCCGACCGTGCTGCCCAAAGGGGTCGACCGATGCGTCCTCAGCAGGAACGTAATTTGTCCCCGGTACTTTGTTGAATTGTCCGTTCATCAAGCCCCTCGTCTAAGCGGTGTGAGATCAGCGGAGGCGTTCCGCCTCATCTAAAAGGTAGGCGACAGCGTCCTGCGGCGTGAGCGCGCGCGCCTGAATCCGCTTTATCATATCCAATCGGGTTGCCTCCGGCACAGAGTTCAGCAGCCGCGCCATC
>CALMDI010000713.1 GCA_937864975.1 uncultured Chloroflexota bacterium
CTGTGTATAGTCCGGCGGAGGTGCGTAGGGCGACCGCTGCGCCGCGGCAGGCTGCGTCGGCTGCGGCGGTGCATTCTTGTCCGGCGGCACGTGAACCAGCGTGTGCTGGAACGGGACAATATGGGGCACCGTATAGTCCGGCGCGTCGTTCAGAAAGTCGGGATTGGGGTCTAAGCCCGCGCTGCCGGGCAGCGTTTGCCGGGGATCATACCCCTCGTTAGCGCCATCGCCATCCGGCAGCGGCAGCGTCGGCGCGTCATGACGATCCGGCGTAATGGAGTCGATATTGTCTTCGGGTGTGTCTGTCAGGAAATCAGGTTCGACCACAGGCAGCATATCCGCTGTGTCTTCTTCCGAAGGCAGCGGTTCCTGCGCGTCCATCGTCTGGGAAAACGCGCCGTCGCTCACCGTGGCTTGCTCGTCGGCGCGCTCCAGAGAAGGCTCGACAATCTCCTCATCGCGGCGACGTCTCAAATCATGCTCATCGGGCATGGGCTGCTCCGCACAAAACCTTACAATTCATACTACTACCCATTTTAGCAGAGAACGCTTGAGCGTCCATGCCGCTCACCCACCGTTCATGTGCCGTCCGCGCGACGGCGGAATGCCGGTCGGCGTCAGGCGTCGGGCAGCAGTTCCAGATGCTCGGCATGGAGAGGGCGGACGAGGCGAAAATCGCGCTGATCGAAGGTCAGAATCCGGCGAATATTCTGGCGCTCGGCGACGGCAACCAACGAGGCGTCGACAAAATCGAGGCGCGTATCGGCATACTGAGTCAGGAGTTGGGCAGTACGTAGCAGGTCCTCGTCATCAAGCGCCATCAGTTGATAGCGTGATGTCGGAAGCTCTAGCAGGAACGTAACCATCAGGCGATTTCCACCGGCGCGAGTGAGCAGATAACCAATCTCCCCCAAGGTGCTTTGTGGCAGCAGGATTCCGTCCTCACGCTCATACACGGCGAAACAATCGGCACGTCGGATTTCTTTTTGATTGGCAAGGGCGACGACAAAGCTGGTATCAGCGATGGCAGTAATCATTCGTCCGTTCGATCATCTTTCTTGATGCCAAATTCTTCCCACAGAATTTCTTCCGAGCGCTCGGCTAAATCCGGTGGTCCTTCAAATAGCCCCTTCAGCATTGCGTCTTTCGCCGGGTCATAGCGCCGTTTATGCCGCTCTGATCGAATGAGGTCGATTTTCCTTTGCACTTCGGTTAATTCCTGCTCCGACAACTGATCCAGCTTTTCGATCAGTTCCTGTTTCAATGCGGGATTGCTCATGACGCACCTCACTAACTTGTAACCCCATTATAGCAACGGTCGTCCGTATAATGACGATACCGATTGCAGCCCTCGCGCCGCTATGCGCTGCAAACATTTCGAGTGTATACTCGCCGGATATGAGTCGTCTTGCGACTCCGCTCTGTAATTCACGGGTATTCAGCGTGGAACGCGATCCTTACGCCGGGCAGTTGATCCCTTATCCCACCGGAGCGCTGCGCGCCGCGCTGCGCCTGCCGATCCTGCTTTACCGGCTTGGCATGGGCTGGCTGCTGGCGCCAATTCCCCTCATGATCCTGACCACGCGCGGGCGGCGCAGCGGCGCAGCGCGCCACACGCCGATTGAATTTCGCGGTCACGGCAGCAAATTCTACATCGTGTCGTTGTGGGGCAGCCGTCCTCACTGGTTCCAGAACTTGCTCGCCGAGCCAAAAGTCACGATTCAACAGGGCAGTCGTCAGTTCGCGGCGCGCGCGCAGGTGGTCGACAGCCACGGCGAGGCATTGCGCGTGCTGCACCTGTTTCGGCGGCGCGTCCCGGCAATCTACGACGCGGTGATGGCGCGCATGAGCGGCGAGTCCACCATCAGCGTCCAGAAGCTGCCGGAATTAAGCCGCGCCTTCACCATTGTCCGGTTGGATCGCCTGCCGAACGAACCGCTGCCACTCCCGCCGGTAGCGCCTGATCTGGCGTGGATCGCGCCAATGGGCATTCTGGCGGGTGCGGTAACGCTGGCGCTGCTCGTGTTTTCACGGTCTCGACGCTCGTAACCGGGGGGAACCACCCACATCATGAGCGAGCTAACCGCGTGGCTGCGCCAGGTGCGCGACGCTATGAAGCAGCAGAATTACGCCTCCGCCGCCGAAGGGTTGAAGCAGGCGGTTGGGATTGCCCGCCGCACGGGCGACCGCGCCTCCGAAGGCGGCTACCTCGGCAATCTCGCCACGCTCTATCAGAAGATGGGACGCCCGGAACAGGCGTTACGCACGTTTAACAAGGCGCTCGAAATTGCCCGCGCCGAGGCGGATCGCGTCACCGAAGAGGGCGTGCTCGGCAACATGGGCAACATCCTCCGCGAGCTTGGACACACCGATTACGCGGTCGCTTATCTCCGGCAGGCAATCGCGATGGCGGAAGACACGGGCGACCTGCGCGGGCAGGGCAACTGGCTCAGCAATCTGGGACTGGTCTACGACGATCTTCACCAGTACGCCCAAGCCGCCGAGTGCCACGGCTATTCCGTGGACGTCGCGCGCGAGCTGCAAGACCGGCGCGGTCTGGCGACCCGGCTCGATAACCTCGGCAACAGCACCATCGCCACGGGCGACTATGCCAGCGGTCTGGTCTACCTGAACGAAGCGATTGACATTTACCGCGAGATGGGCGAGTGGCGACCGATGACGCAGCGACTGGGCGTGGTCGGCAATCTGTATTCGGAGTTGGGGCGCTTTGCGAGCGAAACCATCGACCGGCAGGTCTTCTACAGTATCGCCATCGACTACTATCAGCAGGGCTACCTGACCGCGCACGAGCAGAGCGACCGCCAGAGCCAGGCGGAACTCTTACGCAGCATGGGCAACGTCTTCATGATAATGGGCGACTACGAGCAGGCGATCTACCGGCTTATTCCTGCGTCTCAGCACTATCATTATTTGCAGCAGCGCGAGCAGCTTGCCGACGTGCAGCGCTCGCTCGCCGTGGCGCAGGCAGAGCGAAAGCGTAAGTAGCGGTCAGCGATCAGCTGGTCAGCTTTCAGCTAAAAGCCAATTCAAAAACATAACGCAGAGCAACACGCGCGGGGTTCCCGCCAAAGGCGGGAACTTCGGTTTGCCCCGTTCGCGCCGCTTCAGCGGC
>CALMDI010000714.1 GCA_937864975.1 uncultured Chloroflexota bacterium
TCCCGCCGACGGAACCCTGTAACGACGTGCCGCTCCGGCTGACCGTGACGCATCGCAGCGCGCAGCCGGGACAGGCAGTCCGCGCGAGCTATGGCGGCTACCAACCGACCGATCTCGCCGTCTCCCCGCACAAGCTGCGCGCGCTGCGCGACATGACCTTCAACGGCGGGGGCGCGTCGACGCCTTCGTCGCTGATGACCGCGTTCGGCATCGGCGCGCCTAAGGACGCGCCCGAAGCGCCGCCGCCGCTCGCTGCGCGCTACGAATCGCTCTGGACGGACGCCGATATGTCTGCCGAGCGGCAGAAAATTCGGACGAAGATCGACGTCGCGCACCTGATCGCCAGCACGATGACGCCGGACGCTCTCTACTGGGCGCTGGTTTACGCGACCGAATATCGCTTTGAAGGACGGGGCGTCGTCCTGGCTCCCGGCGAAGCAAAAGCCGTCGGTAAGACGCTGACCTACGTTCTCACGGAGGCAACGCACAGCGGGCACACCGCTGTCCTTCAAAACAGCCGCTGGTTCCGTACTCTGTGCTACGCCCTCGTGGGCAGCGACGCGATTCGAGATATGGCGCCGAGCGACATTGCGACGACCTATCTCTACGAAGCGGCGGTTTACGATGCGGTGTTGCTCGGTTTTGACCTGCTCGAAGAACGCATGGGACAGCATATGGGCAGCGCCGCCGAACGCCGCGCCTACGCGGAAACCGTGACGGGCTGGCTGGCTGGTCAGGGCGATGCGAGCCTGTACTACGTGTATATGCCGCTGGTGCTGGCGGGCGTCGTTCTGAACCCACAGGTGGACGTGGTCGGCGAAACTCCGCCGGCAATGCTTCATGACCTGCGGGAAACGGTGACAAAACGTGAGAAGCTCGCCGACGAGAAAAGCCGCGCGATTTTCAACATGCTCAACTGGCTGCTGTTCGAGGCGGAAACCGAGCTGGGCGAAGCCGCCGTGAAGCCGGAGTAAGCGCGACGGGGCGCTACCCTACGCATTTTTCACTCGAATTTCATACAGAATTCACACCGATCTTCAAAAAGGTGCGTACAATAGGGGCAGCGTAGGCGTGCAGACCGAGCCTGCCTGAGATACCGAGACAGATGATGACCGAAATCGCAACCGCTGCCGTCAATTCCATCTTTTACGACGTTCTATGGCTCGTGATGATTGTCATCATCGTGCCGCTGGCAGTAGCATTTCTGGTGCTTCAGGAAGTCCTGCGCTCGCACGGCAGCCCCCGCCTGAAACAGTATGCCCGCGCTCTCAACCCCATCGTCGTACGACTGCTGTTTATGTTCGGCGTCGTCATCATCCTGCGTCTGATCTACGTTGTGCTGTAACGGCGACCGTCTGTAAAAATCTCGTTCACGTAACAGTTAACCAAAACTATTCGCATCAGCGACAGTCGTAGGGGCGCACGCCGTGCGCCAGTCTTTGTCATCCCCAATGCGTATCTGGCGCTATTCCCCGCGCTCATCAGAACGAATTTCTTGACAGCATTGCGAAAACTTTATACACTATCAGTAAGTTAGTGTCCCTTACTAACTATCCGATGTGCCTGACGTAGATATGAGGAGTACGACCTTGAGACGCCCCTTTTTTCTGATGACGCTGGTTCTGCTCGTTCTTGCCGTTTTCGTCGTGCCAGTTAGCGCCCAGGACGCCACTACGCTTGAGCTGTACCTCGTGGGGCTTCCCCAGGATGGAATTGACTGGTTCAATAATGAAGCATTCCCCGCGTTCGAGGCAGCGAACCCCGGTGTCGATATTGAGCTGATCAACGGTGACTGGGGCACGTTTGACGCCTCGGTCGCAGGCTGGATCACGACCGGCGACGGTCCCGACATCGTCTACCTCGGCTCGGAATATGCCGCCGAGTATGGCAGTCTGCTCGCCGACCTCGATCCGTATCTCGCGGACTGGGAAGACCTCGACCAATTCCTGCCCGCGGCAATTGACACCGTCACCTACGACGGCAGCCTGCGCGGTCTGCCCCTGCTGATGAGCGCCCGCCCCTACTACTACCGCACCGACCTGGTCGCCAACCCCGACGCCGAGCTTCCGATGACGTTCGCGGACTCGCTGGCGTTCGTGCAGGAGAACACGATTGTCGAGGACAACGCGCTCCAGCAGATGGGTTTCCGCGACATCGACGGTTTGGGCTTCGACGCTCAGGAGTTCATCGCCTACATCTGGTCGGCGGGCGGCGAGCTGTACAACGAAGATGGCACCAGCGCCTTCGACAGCCCCGAAACCGCCGAGGCGCTTCAGTTCATGCATGATCGCCGCCGCGCGATGATGCCGGACGAGACGACCGCCGGTCTGCCGCCCGCCGAAGGCTATCCGATCTCGTCCGGGCTGGGTATCAGCGGCATTTTCCCGATGTGGAATATGCCTCCGGTGGATGATGCGGCATGGGAAAACATCGCCATCGCGCCGTATCCGGCTGGCGAAGGCGGCGAGCCGCTGGTTCAGGTCTTTATCGACTGGCTGGCAGTTCCGGCATACGTCGAAGACCCCGCCCTTGCCGCCGAATTTCTCAAGTTCATCGGCAGCAAAGAGAATGCAACGGCGATGAGCGAAGTGATTGGCTTCACGCCCGTTCGCGTCGATGCATGGGAAGAACTGCGCGCGAACAGCCCGGTGTGGGACCAGGTGTTGACGCTGACCGAAGAGTATGGACGCGGCTTCTCGGACATCCGCGCCAGCGCGGAACTGCGCCCGCTGCTGGTCGAACAGGTGATGCTGTATCTCTCCGATCAGCAGAGCCTTGAGGAGACGCAGTCGAATCTGAAAGAGGAATACGACGCGATCCTCGAAGATCAGGGCTTCATCGAGTAGTTGCGACCCTGGCTGACCACGAGCGCGGCACCTTCAGGCACGTGAAGGTGCCGCGCTCCTCTCTGCAATTCACACCCTTTCGCTTATTCTAAAGAGACCGCGCCGTGTCGTCGCGTTCATGGCGACGATCATCCACCGACGATACGTTGGGTGCTGGCGCACCGCATACGGAACCTGTTATGGAAGCCTCCTTTCGCGCTCAACTGGATAATCTGCTCTGGGCGCTGGCGACGGTTGCGTTCATCGCCATCGGCAGCCTCGCCCTCGCGCATACGGCGCGGCTGATCGCCCGCTGGCGCGGCGCAAGCGGCTCGGTGCAGCGGCGCACGTTCTGGGGCTTCCTGTTCGCCGCCCCGTGGATTATCGGCTTCGTGATCTTTGTCCTCGGTCCGGCGCTGGCGTCACTGTATTACAGCTTCACCAATTACAAGCTGGGCGAGCAGCCGCGCTGGGAAGGCTTGGAGAACTACCGGGAGTTTGTGACCGGCGAAGGCGCGTATGGGCGTCGCTTCAAACAGGCGATGTTCAATTCGTTCTATTACGCCGTCGTCGGCGTGCCGCTTCAGATCGTCGCGTCGCTGGCGATGGCAGTCCTGCTGAACCAGAAGATTCGCGGCATTCGCGTGTTCCGTCTGATCTTTTACACACCTGTGATCCTGGCAGGCGGTCCGGCGATTTTGCTGGCGTGGCGCTACATGCTGGCGGCGAACGGCGGCTTCGTCAACGAGACGCTGCAAGGGCTGGCGCGCAGCTTCTTCATCTTCGACTGGTTGTATCGCGGCTTTATCTACGGCGTCGAAAGCTTCAACGGACTGTACGCCGGGCTGGCGCGCGGCGACCCCATCGGACCGTTCAAATACACGATGGCGGCGATTCTCGCCGTCCTCGTACTGCTGACGTTGATCGGGGATTGGACGCCCGCCAAGCGCGACCGGGCGCTGCGCGCGGCGGAGATTATCGGCGTTATTCTGGGGCTGATCCTGATCGGCAATGGCATCGTCGCGGAAGCCGTCGATCCGGCATGGATTCTGGTCTTTGGCGCGGCGGTGTGTATTTTCCTGTGGCGTTACCAGCGCCACGGCAGTACGAAAGCCGTTCGCCTGCTTCTCATCGCAACGCTGGTTGCGGCGGCGCTGACGTTCGTCGTTCTGGTTACACAGCAAGATCCGGAACTTGGCTCGGCATTCTACACGCCCTATCTGCTGGCGTTGGCAGCCGCGGTGACACCGCTTGTCCTGCTGTTCGTCGTGCCGGAGCGCCTGCGGAGCCGTCTGCTGGGCGCGGCAGTTCTCGTCTTTGCCGCCCTGCTGATCGTTCGTGTCGTGCCGCAGCAGTTCGGCGGCGACCGCTGGCAGCTTCCCCTGCGCTACCTGTCGTTGAATACGGCGCTGGCTCAGCCCGGCAACATCGATTATCTGAACGACGTGTGCCCTGCCGAGACAATGACAGTCCTGCTGTTTTACGGCGCACTCTTCGCCGTGCTTGTGGCGGC
>CALMDI010000715.1 GCA_937864975.1 uncultured Chloroflexota bacterium
ACTGAAGTTCCCGCCTTTGGCGGGAACCCCGAGCCAGTGAGGCGGGGTGGGGTTGCGGAATTAGCAATCACGGTAAGAGATTATTTACGCCGGAAACGCAGCCGGGACGAGCGATTACCCGTCCCGGTCAATGTGTGGCTTCTAAGCGACGACTGGGTTACTCGCCGTCTTCAGGCTGGGGTGTTTCCACCGGCTGAGGCTGGTTGTTCTCGCTCGTGACGTCCAGGGCAGACGCCGGCACCTGCGGCGCGACGAAGTCCGGGTTGGACGCGATATCATTGAAGTCAAACAGGAAGGGACTGTTCGCGGGCACGAGCGCCAGATTGATGTTATCCGCGAGCTGCTGGACGTACTGATACTGCACCAGCAGCGGATTGGCGGCGATTTGCTCGCTCACCAGCCGCAGCGCTTCGGCTTCTGCCTGGGCGCGCAGAATAATCGACTGCGCTTCACCTTCGGCGCGGGCAATGTTGGCATCACGCTCGCCCTGAGCGACGGCGCGCGCCTGCTCGGCTTCCTGAACGCGCTGCTGGACGCGGAACCGCGCCTGCTGCGCTTCCTGCTCCGCGATCTGCGCCCGCTCGATGGACGCCGCGAACTCCGCGGAGAAGGTGATGTCGCGCACAAGCAGGTCGGTCAGGATTAAGTTTTCCTCCTGCATCCGCTGGCTCATCGCCTCCTGCATCCGGCTTTCCATCTCCGTACGTCCTTCGCCATAAATCTCGACCGCGCGGAAGCCGGACACGACATCGCGGACGATGCTTCGCGCCGTCGGGCGCACGAAATCTTCCTGGTAGCGATCGCGCCAGCGCTGGTGAAGCTGGTTCACCTGTGCCGGGTCGATGCTGTAGAGAACGGTGACGTCCATCGTAATTTCCTGACCGTCTTCCGTGCGGGCACGGACGGCATCTTCGCCGCTGCTCCGGTCTTCGTCCGTGCTCGACATGGTGTAGTTTTGCTGGACGGTTTCGTACAGCGTTGCCGTTTGCACGACTGGAACGATGATGTTCGTGCCGGGGCTGCGCGGCGGTTCTTCCAGGTTACCCGTGACCGTATTGAAGACCACCGCCACTTCCGTGGGCTGAACGATCAGGATGCCCTGACTGACGACGCTGAACAGCAAGCCGACGACCAAGCCGACGACTGCCAGCATGATGCCGCTGCGTACCGGGCGTCCCTGAGACGCGCCAAGCACGACGGTCGCGACGCCGCCGAGGAAAATCAAAAAACCAACAAGGGCTAACAGCCCCAATATCGCGCTTATACCGCCCATTTTGTCTCCTGTGATGCTATAGATGGGCATTATTATAACATGCCCCATGCGCTGCCCGTAATGTCTTGGGCAGGATACCCCTTAGATTGGGGGCTTCACGAATGACACGGACTCTTCAACGTCGTCGCTCACCGCTCGAATCCGGTACACTAGGCGTTATGCCCGACCTGTTGACGCGGCTTGGTCCGCTGACGCTGCGAACATATTCCTTTGCCCTGATCCTAGGCTTCATGGTTTCCGTCGCGTTGGTCGCGTACCGGCTGCGCGGCGTGGTGCGTCCCGGCGCGGTGGCGGATATCAGTCTCGGCGGGCTGATCGGTGCGGCGGTGGGAGCGCGGCTGGCTCATGTTCTGTT
>CALMDI010000716.1 GCA_937864975.1 uncultured Chloroflexota bacterium
TGTCGTAAGTCAGCAGCGCGTTCGACATCAGGAAGTCGTGGCCAACGTGCGGGCGGTGGTATTTGTACGCCGCCATCGAAGCCCATCCCGTGAACAGGGGCCAGACCGAGCCGTAGTGGTAACTCAGCGGGTCATAGATCAAGCTTTGATTCGACAGGATTCGCGCGCCCCAATCCGTGCTGATCTCGGCTGAGCCGAGGCGGTCGAGCATCTGATTTGCGCGCTGCTCATCCCCGGCGCGGTCGGCTTTCAGTTTCACACGTCGGACTCACCCGTTCGCCTCAATCGCAAGCGCATTCGCGTTCTGCTCGTCCTGTCGCTGCTGGCAGGCTTCGGGCTGGTGTTTACGAGTATCGCGCCCGCCGTATACGCCATGTCGTCCGCACCGCCTCCACGCCACTACATTGTCTCGCAGTTCGCGCTGCTCTGCACGATCATGGTCTGGAGCTATCTGATGGGGGTTGGACTGAAGCGCACTCCCAACGACCGCCTGCGTTTTCAGCCGATGCCGCTCCTCACGGGCGCGCTCGCGGTCGGGCTGGCTGCGCTGCTGCTGATTGGTCCAATCGCGTCCTTCGCGCGTGCTGCTGACCGGCTGCCCAACCTGGCGACCTACGCCGCTGAATGGGATGCGCGCGATCAGAGGATTCGCGCCGCCGTGGCAGCGGGCGCGACCACGATGACCGTCGCGCCGCTGAGCATTGATCTGGGCAAGATGGCGCAGCTCGACGTCCTCGGTTCCGATCCCAATGCCGGGTTCAACCGCTGCGCCGCCGATTATTATGGGCTGACATCCCTGAGCGTCCGTCAGGAATCGTGAACGTGTTCCGACCCCGTGGGGCGGCGCTCATCGCCCGGACTAACTTCTCTTAAGCGTCACACCGATGGTCGAAAGACGATTAACGGTCGTCACCGTCTTTTTCGCCGCGAACCTTGCGCGCGAGATAGTCCCCCATCATGCCGCTGAGGAACGAGCCGCCTGCCCGCACTTCCGGCTGTTCGTCCCAGCGCCCGGTACGGCGGCGTGCCAGCCACTCGCGGTAGCTCTCCGCCGACGACACGAGCGCCGCTTCCAGCGCGTCGCGGTCATTCCGGTCGATGACGCCGCGGAAGGATTGCAGGGTCTCGATCAGCCTATCCAGGTAATGCACCGTACTCTGCCGGTTGTTCAGCAGCAGGTCGCGCAGATCGTCCGGGTGGGTATCGTCGAGGTGATGCGTCAGAAGGGCGAACGGCGCGTTCGTCAGCCGCTGAGTGTCTCCCCAGACTCCGGTTCGTTGCAGGGTATAGAATGCCGCCAGCCCAAGCAGCGCCGGAAGTCCTTCGGTGCCCGCGATGAGCGCGTCGTGTTCGACCGGGTCCATAAAATGCGGCGTCGAGCCGAGAATCGTACCGAGGTTGGCGGCAAGCTCGACCGCATCTTTCGCCGCGCGCACGGATGGGACGAGCAGCCACGCGCCGTCGTCAAACAGATCGACGCTGGCATCTTCCGCCTCATCAATCCCCTTTAGCAGGGTACGCGGGTTGAGAACGGGCGTCACGCCGACCATATACACCTGCTCGCCCAGAGCCGCCTGCGCCCACGCGAGCGACGGCGCTTTCAGCGGCGACATATCCAGCACGACCGCGCCGGGACGCGCCAGCCCGCCGAACTCGCGGTACGCTGCCTGCACGTCGGCATAGGGCAGCGCCAGCACGATGATGTCCTTATTGCGTACCGCGTCGGAAAATCCGTGCGCGAGACTATCGACCGCGCCGCGCTTTTGCGCCGCCTGCTGCAACTCGTTACGGCGGTCGACGCCGACGATCTGAAACTGGTGCTGCGCGCCTTTTCCCGCGTTGTAGCGCTTGAGCGCCAAGCCCACGGACGCGCCCACCCGCCCCAAGCCCAATATTGCTACGCTAATGGTCGCCACGGCTTAGTCGCCTCCTAATTCGCATCGTCCGCCGCTTGAAGGCGTTTTAACAGAGGGGCATTCGGATGATCCGCCCATCGAAACACCGGCTCGGCATGATGCCGCGCCAGCCAAACCGCCGTCTCCGACGCGCCCGCCCGCGCGATCATCTCCGCGCTCCATGCCGGATGCTGGATGTAAACGACGAAGGGACGCTGGAAGGGGTGCTCCGGGTCGCCCTCGCTCCAGCGCCGCACGAGCGACGACCCGCTCAAGACCTTCAAGAAGGCGATGGAGAACATCGGCCTCAAGTGCGCCCGCGGAGCCATCGCGCACAGCATGGAAGAAGCATTGCAGGTGCAGGCGGCCATCGGTTATCCCGTGATTGTCCGTCCGTCCTTCACCCTCGGCGGCACCGGCGGCGGCATCGCCTACAACAAGGACGAGTTCGTGACCATTTGCGAACGCGGTCTGGACGCCTCACCCACGCGCGAACTGCTCATCGAAGAGTCCATCATCGGCTGGAAGGAGTTCGAGATGGAGGTGGTGCGCGACCGCAAGGACAACTGCATCATCGTCTGCTCGATCGAGAAC
>CALMDI010000717.1 GCA_937864975.1 uncultured Chloroflexota bacterium
GCGATGGAAGGCAACTGGGTCATCAACGTGCTGAACGAGCAGTATCCCGACATCAACTGGGGAGTTGTCCAGCTTCCCGCCGGTCCCGGCGGCGAAGCCACGATGGCGTTCACGGTTTGCTATGGCGTCGGCGCGAACACGGAGAATCCTGAAGAGGCGTGGCAGCTTGTGAACTTCCTGACGGGCGCGGAAGGCGCGCAGGAAGTGGCGACGGCGGGCTTCGGAGTGATGCCCGCGCGTGAGAGCGCCGGCGAGGCATGGATCGAGACCTACGGGGAAGAGATGGCGCCGTTCGTCGAGGGCGCGGAGTTCGCGCAGCCGTGGAAGCTCCCGACAGGCTTCCAGGACTTCGTCGGCGCGTTCAACGAAGCCATCCAGCAGGCATTTGCCGGGCAGCTTCTGCCGGAAGACGTGCTGATCACGTCGCAGGAAGTCGGCGAGGAAATTCAGGCGCGCGAGGAATAGGCGCGATCGGCTTTTCGCGGTCATAACCGAAGGGGCACGGCACCACGCTGTGCCCCTCAGTCGATATAAACCTCTTTAGCAGGAGCACGCACGATGGCTCAGGCAAGCACCGCGGTCAAAATCCCCGCGAACGTCACCACCATGCAGGACGCAAAGCGTGAGCAGACCATCGCGGGGCTAACGTTCATCGCGCCGGCAGCCGTTATTTTTATCGTCTTCCTGATTATTCCGATCTTATTTGCCCTTTACATCAGCCTGACGAATTGGAACGGCATCTCACCCGTCTTTGAGCCGGGAGCCTACGAATTCGTGGGGCTGCAAAATTACCGCGCCCTTTTAATTGAGGACGGGATACGCCAGGCGGACTTTTTCAAAGCCCTGAAAAATACGACCTATTACGTGCTCGGCGTCGTGCCGACGCAAACCATCCTCGCGCTCCTGCTGGCGGTGGTGGTGAATCAGCGCTGGCTCAAAGGCAAGGGCTTTTTCCGTACTGCTTTTTATTTCCCGTCAATTACCTCGTCGGTCGTCATCTCACTCGTCTTTATGTTCATGTTCACGCGCGGCGGAGTGGTCAACAGCCTGATTGGTGCGATATTTCCCAATTATGAATACGTGAACTGGCTGGACGACGCGACTGGGCTGTTCCACAACATTCTGGGCTTGTTCGGAGTCACGCTGCGAAGCGCGGGGGAGTGGTCGCGCGCCGAGTTTGCCGGGCTGCGCCTGTGGGATTGGGTCAGCGGTCCCAGCATCACGCTGCTGACGATCATGATTCTGAACACATGGACGACCATCGGCACCATGATGATTATTTACCTGGCGGCGCTGCAAAACATACCGGGGCAGGTCTATGAAGCCGCCTATGTCGACGGGGCAAATACCTGGCAGGTGTTCCGCAAGATTACGCTGCCACTGCTGCGCCCGACGACCTATTTTGTCATCACGCTCGGTCTGATCGGCTGCTTTCAGGTGTTTGACCAGGTGTATGTCATTTCCAGCGGCGGACCGGCGAAGACGACACTGACCATTGCCTATCTGGTTTATAACAACGGCTTCCAGAACTCGGCGATGGGGGTTGCTACGGCGACCGCCATCATCCTGTTTGTCATCATTTTCACCTTTACCATGCTGCAGCGCCGGCTGGTCGGCGGCGAGCAAGCGGACACCTAAGCGGGAGAACGATCATGGCAAGCATCACACTGCCCGCCTACGAACAGGTCAAAGAACAGTCACCTGTCATACGGTTTGTACGGCGCGTGCTGCCGATCATCGGGATCGCATTTCTCATTCTGTTCGCCGCTATCGAGATTGTGCCGTTCGTGCTGACAGTCGCTAACTCGTTTAAGTGTCTCCAGGCAGTTCAGGCGGCTCCGCAGGCGTTTATACCAGTGCCGCCGTTCGGAGTGGAGTGCCGCAATGAGTCAGGGGCGTCGATCTCGCCGTCCGAAATGACGACCGGAATCACCTTCAACCCGTCGATGGAAGGCTATAGAGAAATTCTCCTAAGTAACAATCTGCCGCGCTGGTTCCTTAATTCCGTCATCTACGCGGTGGCGGTCACGCTGCTGCGATTGCTACTGGATTCGATGGCGGGTTACGCGCTTGCCCGCATCAAGTTCCCCGGAAACCGATTTATTTTCTTCATCATGCTCGGAACCATGATGATTCCGGGCATTGTGCTTGCGATTCCGCGTTTTATCATCCTCAAGCAAATTGGACTCCTGAACACCTATCATGGGTTTATTCTGTCGCTGGGCGCGGATGCGTTCGGCGTATTCCTGATGAAGCAGTTCTTCGAGTCGATTCCCGGTGAAATCGAAGAGGCGGCGCAGGTGGATGGCGCAAATCGCTTTGTGATGTTTTTCCGCGTCGTGCTGCCGATGGCGACGCCCGCGCTGACGGCGCTGACCATCTTCAGCTTTCAGGGGACATGGAACAACTTCATGGAGGCGCTCGTCATTATCGGCGGCAATGTCGATCTGTTGAACCTGCCGCTTGGTCTGGCGATCTTGAAAGGCGCCTTTGGCGAGACGCTGCGGTGGCACTCATTCCTCGCGGGGTCGGTCATCGCGACGCTGCCGCTGGCAATCGTCTTCTTCGTTTTCCAGCGCTATTTCGTCGAGGGCATCAGCTATACCGGGTTGAAGGGCTAACCCGGCGTGATCGCGGCGCTGCGCGCGTGGCGGCGCGGGTGGCAGCATCTCAACCACAGGGGATACCTGTATATCTGGGCGAACGTCCTCTGGGTGCTGCTCTCTCTGCCGCTCATCACCGCGCCCGCTGCCTGGGCAGGCTTGAACCGTCTGAGCTACGCGCTGCACCGCAGCCCCGGCGCGACGCTCGACGAGTTCTGGATGGGCTTCCGCGAAAATCTGAAGCGGGGCGCGGTGCTGGCGCTGGTGAATATCGTGGTGGTGGTTGTCAACGCGACGAATCTTGTCACCTATCGCGGCGCGTCCGGGGGTCTGACCGACCTGATCAAGGGCGTTTGGCTCGTGACGCTTGTGGTCTGGTTCGGGACGCAGTTTTTCGTCTGGGCGCTGTTCTACCAGATGGAGCAGCCATCACTCGTCGGAGCCTTCCGCAACACCGCCGCCTTTATCCTGCTGAACCCGGTGTTCACGTTGGTCTCGTGGGTTCTGGTCGTCGTCGTGGTGGCAATCAGTGTGCTGCTGTTCCCGGCGGTGATGCTGCTCACGGGCAGCGCGCTTGCCGCCATCGCCACGACGCTGGTTATCGACCGCATTCAGGCGGCAGGCTACAGCGGCGGCATCCCACCAGAGGTCGAAGGGGCAGGTGAAGACGGCTACCCATCGCTAGACGCCGAGGTGGAATCCGGCTGCCCTCCCTGAAGTCTGCGAAGCGTCCTTTAGGGCGGGGAGGGGGCTTAGCGGTCCGCCGAAGGCGGACTTTAGTCAGCGTAGCTGACCGCCCGCGAGGGGTGGGGTCTGAGATTGTACTGTTCCGTCGTTCCGATGTATAGTACGTTTGTTAAGGGGACTCTGCACAGACTGTAATAGCCCTATGCCGACAATTAAAGATGTTGCCCGCGAAGCCGGGGTGTCAATTGCCACGGTTTCCTATGTTCTGAACAACAAACAGGCGGCTGTGAGCGCTCCCACCCGCCGCCACGTCATCGAAGCTGCCGAGCGAATCGGCTATCGCCCCAACGTTACCGCGCGCAATCTTCGCTCCAGCCAGACGCGCTTAATCGGCTACGCCTGGTACGACGCGCCGGGAAACGAAGCGCCGTCGGGTCGTCTCAACAGCGTCCTTGAATGGTTCACCTTTTACCTCGCCCGCGCCGCCGAGCAGGCGGGCTATCATCTCCTGACCTTCACCTATCCCATTGGCGAGCCGGAACCGACGTATCACGAATTGATCCGCACCGGACGCGTCGATGCCTTCGTGCTGGCGGGTACTGTCGCGGACGACGCGCGCGTGCAGTTCCTGATCGAGCAGGGCTTTCCCTTCGTCTCGTTCGGGCGTTCCAATCCAGAGTGGCAATTTCCGTGGGTTGATACCGACGGTAAAGAAGGTGTTCAGCAGGCGGTCAATTACCTGGTCGGGCTTGGACACCGCCGCATTGCGATGCTCGGCTGGCCCGAACACTCACTCACCGGCAATTTTCGGCTCGCGGGATATCTCGAAGCGCTCACGCAGGCGGGAATGCCGGTTAACCCGAACTACATCTGGCGCGGCGACCATACCGTGCAAGCCGGGCGTGATGCCGTGGAGTGGTTCTGTCGGCTGCCCGCCAGCGAGCAGCCGACGGCAATTGTCGCGGTGAGCGATCTGATGGCGATTGGGTTGATGCAGGAAGCCGCGCGTCGCGGGCTGGACGTGGGACGTCGGCTGTCGGTCATCGGCTTTGACGACGTTCCGATGACGGAATTCCTGCGCCCGGCGCTGACGACGATTCAGCAGCCGATCCCCGAAATTGGCGAGGCGCTGATCTCGATGCTGGAAACGGTGCTCAACAAGCAGGAAGCGGACGTGGCGAACCTGCTCATCCCACCGCGGCTGGTTATTCGCGACTCGTGCGCGCCGCCGCTTGACTGAGACCGTCAAAGACGCGGTCTAAGGTAATGTCTGACGTGTTCTGAAAAACGAGGTGAGCGTGTCCGACGGGGGACCTGCCGACCCCGACCGCATGGAAGCCGCCCGCCAGCGCCGCGTCGATTCCCGCTTCCGCATCCTCAAACACCACCGCCTGATCGGGATGCACGTCCAGCCGACCCGCGACCCAGACGAATAGATCGGGCGCGGGCTTGGTATTCGCCACGCAGTAACCGTCGCCAATCGCGTCGAAATAATGGGTCAGTCCGAGCCGTTCCAGCACGCCGCGCGCGTTGCGGCTGGCGGATGCCACGCCTAGCCCCAAGCCCGTGGCTTTGGCGCTGTCGAGAAGCTGCGGAATACCGGGCAGAATATCGGCGGGGGTGATGCCTTCCAGATACGCCTGATAATAGTCGTTCTTGCGCGTCATCCACACCTGCGCGACTGGCTCCTCAATCGGACGCCCTTTGAGGATGCGCGCCAGACTTTCGCGCCGTGAAACGCCGCGCAGCGCTTCGTTGTCCTGGCGCGTGAAGGGGATTCCCTCTTCGTCCGCCATGCGCTTCCACGCGAGATAATGAAACTCTGCCGTATCGGTCAGAACGCCGTCGAGATCGAAAATGAGCGCGCGAATGTCGAGAGATGGGGTCACGTTTCGGTCCTCGGTTGAGCCAGCGTAATCATACACATGTTCACTGCTCCCGCAATATCGCGCCACATGCCGCGCTTGCTCAGCGGTTGCACATGACGGTCTCAGAGATTACAATGATAATGACAATTTCTCGAGAGCACGCAAAGGACAGATCATGCCCAAGATCGAGAAGAGCCATCAGGACAAGTCGAATCTCAAGCCCAACTCAAAGGACATCAAACCCGCGGATCAAGCCGAGGGCGAGCGCGGCAACGAAAAATCCACCAAAGTGGGTCGCACGCCGGGGCAGGCGGAAGGCGAGCGCGATTCGTCGCAGCAGAATAAGAAATAAGCGACTTAGTCACGCCGCTGGCGGGCGCTGTCCCACAGCGCGGCGAGTTCTCGCTCCGTGAGCCGCTGCCATTCGCCGGGCTGCAAGCCGTCGAGCGTGACCGGTCCAATCGCTTCGCGGACGAGGCGCAGCGTGGGATAACCGACCGCTGCCGTCATGCGCCGCACCTGACGATTTTTGCCTTCGGTCAGCGTGAGCCGCAGCCACGCCGTCGGCACCTGTTTTCGAAAGCGGATCGGCACGCTGCGCTCTGGTAGATCAAGCGGAACCGCAATCAGTTCCGCCTTCGCCGGGCGAGTTCGTCCATCGTTTAGCTCGACGCCGCGCCGGAGATATTCCAGAGCCGCTTCGTCGGGAACCCGCTCCACCTGAACGAGATAGGTTCGCGGGTGGGCGAACTGCGGCTGTGTCAAGCGCGCGTTCAGCCTGCCGGAGTCGGTCAGCAGGAGCAATCCTTCGCTGTCGTAATCCAGACGTCCGGCGGCATAAACGCCCGCCACGTCGATGAAGTCCGCCAGCGTCGCGCGTCCCTGCGCGTCGGTGAACTGCGTCAGCACGTTAAACGGCTTCCAGAATCGAATCGCTTCCATGCGACAGTTTTAACGCATCGGCGCGCGGCTGAAAAGCACTCACCACGGTTCATTCGAGCGGCTTGCACGAGCGTCCTACTGCTCCCGTTGGGCAAACCGGCTCTTATCGCCGCTGCCGGAATCGATTACACTGAGCGTTCTTATGCCGCACGATTCATCCGAGGTCAACGTTTCATGCAAGCCAATGGCGCTTCGTCTCCCCAGTCCGCGACCCTGCTCATTTCCTGTCCCGACCGCAAAGGGCTGGTCGCGGCGATCACCCAGTTTATCGCCGGGAACGACGGCAATATTCTGCATCTCGATCAGCACGTCGACGCGCAGGAGAATATTTTTTTCATGCGTGTCGAGTGGGATTTGACGCATTTCACGATTCCGCCGGACGAGATCGTGGCTGCCTGGAAGCCGATTGCCGACGGTTACCAGATGCAATGGCACCTGCGTTTTTCGAGCCAGATTCCGCGCATGGCGATCTTCGTGTCGAAAGAGGCACACTGTCTATACGACATTCTCTCGCGCTATACGGCGGGCGAGTGGCGCGTCGAGGTACCGATGATCGTCAGCAATCACACCGAGCTTGAACCGGTCGCGGCGCAGTTCGGCATTCCCTATTACGTCTTTCCGATCACCAGAGACACCAAGCGCGAGCAGGAGCAGAAACAGGTGGCGCTGCTGCGCGAGTGTGGCATCGATCTGGTCGTCCTGGCGCGTTACATGCAAATTTTGTCCGGCGAGTTCGTGTCAGAATATCCGAACCGGATTATCAACATTCACCACTCGTTCCTGCCCGCCTTCCCCGGCGCGAAGCCTTATCACATGGCATACAGCCGAGGCGTCAAGATCATCGGCGCGACCAGCCATTACGTTACCGCCGACCTCGATGCCGGACCGATCATCGAGCAGGAAACCGTGCGGATTAACCACAAGGACTCCGTCGAGGATTTGGTACGCAAGGGGAAGGACGTCGAGAAGCTCGTCCTGTCGCGCGCCATCCGCTACCACCTGCAAAATCAGGTGCTTGTCTACAACAACAAAACGGTCATCTTCGCCTAAAATCTAAAACCCTTGGCTCAACATTCCTTTCCGTGATCAAAAAATAAACATGGCGTCGCCAAATGAGAAGAAGCGATAGCCTTCCTGTTTGGCAACTTCGTAAGCCTTCAGCACCGTTTCGCGTCCCGCGAAGGCGCTGATCATCAT
>CALMDI010000718.1 GCA_937864975.1 uncultured Chloroflexota bacterium
CACGCTCCACGTGGTGTGATTGAGCCCGATCATGCGTGCCGTGATGCGCGTCGGGTCCAGCCCTGCGGCGGCGGCGATCTCCTTGGGGAAGGCATAGGTGCCCTCGCAGAACGAGGTGAAGGGCACGTCCGAGTGCATCGTGGCTGCCTGGGCCACGATGTTCACGGGGTTGGTGTAGTTGAAGATACGGGCACGCGGCGCCACCTGCCCGAGGGTGTCGAGGATGCCCTGGAGGACGTGGATGGACCGGAGCGCCATGAAGAAGCCGCCCGGCCCCTGCGTCTCCTGACCGATCAGCCCGTGCCGCTGACCCAGGTACTCGTCCTCGCGCCGCGCCGCCATGCCGCCCACGCGAAGCTGCGTCAGCACGTAACGCGCCCCCGCGACGGCTTCGCGCCGATCCGTGGTGAGGTGGACGGCGAACGGACTGCCTGCCGCCTCGACCATGCGCTGGGCGAAGCGCCCGACAATATCCAGCCGTTCCGGCGCGACATCCATCAGCCACAATTCGGTCACAGGCAGAGACTCACGCCGCTGCAAAAATCCCAGAATGAGTTCGGGGGTATAGGACGAGCCACCGCCGATCACGGTGATTTTCATAACGTTTGTTTCCTCGCTGCGGTCGAAGAACTGCCGCATGATGATACTCGACCTCACCGGACGGCTCAACGTTTTTATGGGCAGTTCCCAAAGGATGGATACGCGGCATCCATTTTCGTGCGCCGCATTTATTCGGGATGGGATTGTGCCACTTTCTGCAAGACAATGATGCGGTCGCAACCGCCAATTCTGTTCCCGCCCAACCTTTGCGGAGACCTTGATCTGATGCGGTCGTCCAGATTGGACGTACTTTAGTCCCAGCCGACGCCAAAAATTTACGAATCATTAATTCTTCCCTGATTTAGAGGGGTAAGCTTAATTTTGTACCTGCGTCGATATATGCGACAATGGAACGATAAACGAACTCCTAAAAGGGCAAATGCGAAAACACTCCCTGCTTCCGGTACTTATCATTCTCATTGGCATCGGTATCGCCACCGAGATTATCGCGGGCGTCCTCATTGCGACGCGCCCCCGTTTCGACACCGCCCCTAACGCAATCCCGACCCTGCTCGTCCTGCCCTCGCCCACCACAGCCAACACTGTGGTCGCTGTCCCGACGAGCGTACCTACTATCGTCAAGATCGAGACGGTCGTTGTCGCCGCGCCGAGCCAGACCGCGATGGCAGCGCCGCTGCTGGAAGCGTCACCGCCGACTGCGCCAGCGAGCGAGCAGCCCGCCGCGACTCCGGCTGCCGCGATGCCTGCTGCGGCTCCGACTCTGGCGCCAACGACCGCAATCTCACTGATAACCAATACCCCGCTGCAGTTGATCGCGGTGCCAACGCTGCCCACGCCCATCGTAGAGCCGCAACTGATCGTGCCCCCGGCGCAAGCCGTCCCCGATCAGGTGATTCTGCGCTTTGACGAATCGACCAGCGAGGACGAGCGGCGCGATTACATTGCTTCCATCGGCGGCACGGTCGAGCAGACAATTGACGCGCTCGATACGGTCGTCGTTACGGTGCCGGACACCCCCGCGCAGGCGCTGCCCGATTCGCCGCTCCTTGTCGAAACCGAGCCGGATTACTTCGTCAGCGCGTTCATCGACGTGCCGACCAGCGACCCACGCTTCGGAGAACAGTGGAGCTTGCCGGTCGTCGGCGCCACGGGCGCGTGGCTGGACATGAGCGCCAGCGCGACCACCGTGACCGTCGCCATCCTCGACAGCGGCATCTGCGCCGATCATCCCGATCTCGCGGGGCGCATCGCGCCCGGCTGGGATTTCGTGGAGAACGACCCGACGCCGCAGGACGAATTCGGTCATGGCTGCGGGGTGGCGGGCGTGATCGCCGCCAACGTGGATAACGGCATCGGTCTCGCGGGTATCGCGCCGAACGCACAGGTGATGCCGCTGCGGGTGCTCAACGCGCAGGGGCTTGGCAAGTATTCCGACGTCGCCGCCGCCATCGTGTTTGCGGCGGATAACGGGGCGCAAATCATTAACCTCAGCATCGGCGGCACGAACCGTTCCGACGTTCTGGAAGACGCGGTGGATTACGCGCTGGAACGAGGCATCCTCGTCATCGCCGCGTCAGGCAACACAGGGCAGCAGGGTGTGATGTATCCCGCCGCTTACGCGCCCGTGATCGCCGTCGGCTCGGTGGACAGCGACCTTCAGCGCAGCAGCTTCAGCACCTATGGACCCGAAATCGACCTGCTCGCGCCCGGTCGCGGAATCGTGACGACGAGCCGGGACGGCGGCTACTCGCTGGCGACGGGCACCTCCTTCGCCGCGCCGCACGTCGCCGGTGTCGCCGCGCTGGAAATCGCGCGTGGCAGCAGCCTTGTCCTCAACGGCAGTATCGTCACGGTTACGGGCTTGACTCCCGCCGAACCACTGCCTACGGTGCCGACGCTTCCGGTGCTGCCGTCTGCAACGCCTGAGACCATTGTTATCCCGACGTCGTCGCCGGAACCGATCCAGGTTCCCGCAGAATACGCGGAACTGGTCGAACGGGCGCGGCAGGGCGAAGTGCGCGTGATCGTCGGCTTGCAAACCGGCGTCGAAGCTGAAGGCGACATTCAGGCGGCGCAAACCGACCTGATAACGTCGCTCTCTGCTTACGATGTGTCCGTCATCGCGGATTTCGAAATTATTCCGTTCCTCGCGCTGGAAGTGGACGAAGCGGCGCTGCTCTATCTCATTAACTCGCCGGACGTGACGACGATTGAAGAAGACGTGGCGGAGCCACCAATCCTCGCCAGCAGCATCCCCATTATCGGCGGCTCGAACGCCTGGGCAATGGG
The DNA here is from genome assembly GCA_937864975.1 of uncultured Chloroflexota bacterium. Classification (GTDB taxonomy): domain Bacteria; phylum Chloroflexota; class Anaerolineae; order Aggregatilineales; family Phototrophicaceae; genus ZC4RG36. The sequence goes on from CALMDI010000718.1 coordinate 2,851, forward strand.
CTATGAAGGCGAGGGGCAAGCGGTTGCCATTCTGGATACAGG
>CALMDI010000719.1 GCA_937864975.1 uncultured Chloroflexota bacterium
ATGCAGCAAATTGCCGATACGACCGGCGGCTTGTACTTCCGCGCCGAGGACACGGCAGGCTTGGCGCAAATCTATGCCCAGATCAACGAAATGGAAAAGTCCGAGATCGAGGTCACGAATTTTACGCAGTATCAGGAACTGGCGGGGTTCGTCCTGACGCCGACGCTCGGCATTTTTCTGGTCGAGCTTCTGCTGCGCCAGACGATTTTTCGGCGGATTCCGTAGGGGAGCGCAGCGATGACCTTTGGACAACCCTTCTTTCTCGCGTTCCTCGCGCTCGTTCCCGTGATGGGCTTGTTCCTCGTCTGGGCGATGCGGCGGCGGCAGCGCGACATTCTGCGCCTGGGCGAGCCGGGACTGGTGCAGCGCCTGAGCACGAGCGTGAACTGGCGCGGGCGCAAGCTGCGGAACGCGCTCTGGATTTTCTCGCTTGGGCTGCTGGTGCTGGCGCTGGCGCGTCCCCAGTGGGGCAGCGAAGCGCAGGCGGTCGAGCAGCAGGGTGTTCAGGTGATGGTCGCGCTCGACGTGTCGAACAGTATGCTGGCGGAAGACCTGCGCCCGAACCGCCTCCTGCGCGCCAAGCTGGAAATCTCCGACCTGATGGACAAGCTCGACGGCGACGAAATCGGACTGGTGCTGTTCTCCGGCGCGAGCTTCGTCCAGTTCCCGCTCACGTCGGACTATTCGACCGCGCGGCAGTTCCTCGACGGCGCGAGCACCAACTCGATCTCGCGTCAGGGCACGGCGATTGCCGACGCAATCCACACGGCGCTCGGCGGCTTTGACATGGACAGCGCGGCGCAGAAGGTCATCGTCGTCGTGACGGATGGCGAAGACCACGAAGGCGACGCGATGGCAGCGGCACGGGCAGCCGCCGACGCGGGCGTGTTGATCTACACGCTCGGCTTTGGCTCGCCGGAGGGCGTTCCCATTCCCGAATACGATCCCTACGGGCAGCTTGTCGGCTACAAGGTCGATCAAGCCGGGCAAACCGTCCTCTCGCGTCTGAACGAAACGACGCTGCAAGAGATCGCCGCGGCGGCGGGCGGCGCGTATTTCCGCGCGACGGACGGCAGCGAGCTGGACGCGCTGGTCGCGGAACTGGACAAGCTGCAAGCGGGGCAGATCGAAAGCCGAACGGCGGTGACGCAGACCGAGCGCTTCCAGATATTTCTGATCCCCGCGCTGGTCGCGTTGATGCTGATGGAACTGATTCCCGACCGCGCCCGCGTGCGCCGTACGATCTCCCAAACGAACGTCCTGGGTCGCCCGCGGAGACGCCGTCCCGCACTGCCGGGCGTTCTGGGTCGCGCGATACGCAGCGCGCGGACGTCTGGAGCATGACGATGGCGAATAGATTGAAATACGTTTTGACAATCGCGCTCGTAGCACTCGCGCTCGCCGCCTGCGCGCCCGATACGCCACAGGCGATCAGCAACCGCGGCAATCAGGCGTTCGCCGCAGGCGATTTCGCCGTCGCACTGGAAAGTTATGCCGCCGCTCAAGCCGCCCTGCCCGACCTGGCGGAGCCGTACTACAACATGGCAAATGTCCATTATCGTCAGGAGAGTTATGAGGACGCGGCGACCCGGCTTGGCGAAACGCTCGCCCGCGCCGACGGCGATGGGCTGGCGCAAAGCGCGCACTACAACCTCGGCAATGTCTTCTTCAAGACGGAGAATCTTCCCGCGGCGATTGAAGCGTACAAGGAAGCGCTGCGCCTGAACCCGGACGATCTGGACGCCAAGCACAACCTTGAACTGGCGCTTCAGCAGCAACAGCAGGAGCAAGAGGAACAGGAGCAGCAGCAAGAACAACAGCAGCAACAGCAAGACCAGCAAAATCAGGAGCAGCAGTCGGAAGAGCAGCAAGAGCCGCAAGACGGGCAGGCGACCCCGACGCCACAGCCGCCCCAGGAACAGCAGCAGGACGCGCAGGCGACGCCCACGCCGCAGGAACCTGAAGAGCAACCGGGCGAGGAACAGGAGCAGGAAGGCGAGCAGAACGATCAGTCGGAGCAGGACGCGCAGCCCACCGAGCAGCCGCCGACGGCGACGCCTGAGCCTCAGGATCAGGGCGACCAGCAGCAGGACGCGGGAACGCCAACGCCTGACCCCGCCGGACAGCAGGGCGGCGCGCAGCCCACGCCAACCACCGCGCCGCAGGAGCTTCAGCCACCCGACAGCGGGGGTGAGGAAGCCCAGGAAGAGCCGCCGACCGACCTCGGCAGCGGTCAGCCGGGCAGCGTGGGGCGCGGTCGCCTGACGGAAGAACAGGCGCGGCAGCTTCTCGCGGTGCTCGGTCAGCAGACCGAGACGCTGCAAGAACGTCTCCAGCAAATTTACGTCGCGCCCGAACCGCCGTCCGCGGAAGATTGGTAGCCCCCCGCGGCGAGGATGGACAGTATGAAACGTCACGGATTTATTGGAATAGTCACGACGCTGGTTCTCATAACGTTCGCGCTTGGGCTGGCGCAGGCGCAAACCAACGCGCCGATCACGGCGCAGCTCGACCGCCAGGCGCTCACGACCGACGAAATGCTGACGCTGGTCGTCACGATTCAGTCGCCGGGTGGGACGATGCCCGAACCACAGATGCCGGTACTCGACGGCTTCAACGTCGTCGGCGCGACCACGTCGTCGCAGATGAGCATCATTAACGGCGTGGTCAGCGCGCAGGCGTATTACGTATTTCGGCTGCGCCCCTACCAGACTGGCACGCTGACCATTCCGGCGATTGGCGTCGACATCAACGGGCAGATGTACTTCAGCGACCCGCTGACGGTGCAGGTCACGCAGGGCGCGCTGCAATCGCAGCCTCAGGTTCAACCACCCGGCGGCGGGCAGCAACAGCCGCCCGGCGGCAGCGCGAACCCGGACGCGCTCCCGGCGGGCAGCAGCGCGCAGAACGGTCGCCTGTTCGTCGAAGCGGTCGTCGACAACAGCACACCCTACGTGGGCGAGCAGGTGCTTTATCATTTCCGCTTTTATCAAGCCGTCGTCCCCGGCGGGCAGCCGTCCTACGAAGGACCGCAGTTCACGGGCTTCTGGAACAACCGCCAGCCCGACCAGACGCAGTATCAGGCGCTGCTCAACGGGCAGCAGTATCTGGTCACCGAGCTTACCAACGTGCTTTTTCCGACTGGATCGGGCGAAGTGACGATTGAACCGGCGCGGCTGACGATTGCGGGGAGTGTCTTTGGACCCGATTACGTCCTCGAAACCGAGCCGGTGGTCGTCAACACGCAGCCGCTTCCCGAAGGCGCGCCCGACGATTTCTCCGGCGCGGACGGCGAAACTGACGTCATGGAGGACGATCTGCGAGGCGTCCGTCACCGTTCCCGTCCGGCTCAGGCCGCGCACCTCGAGCACCGGGCGCGAGGAGATGTCGTACGACTGGGTCGTCTTCTCATAGAGATCGCTGATATGCCGCCCGACCATCATGCGCACGATGATCTCGGGTGCCTTCAGCTCGAGCAGCCGCGTCGCGTCGAGCAGCTTCGTTGTCGTGTCGCGCCGATCGTCGGACCGCCCGACGATCACCGGGCTCTTCACGAGCTCGTCGGCGATCGCGGCCGAGAGCGGGTAGCGGTAGTGGATCGCCTCCGGCGGCGTCTTCCTGTGGGGCGTCGCCGTGAGGCCGACGAGCGCGTGCGGCGAGAGGCCGCGGATCGCGTTCGAGAACGCCTCGCTGTAATAGCAGTGGTGCTCGTCCGCGAACACGATCAGGTCGTCCAGCTCGTCGAGGTGGTCGTAGAACGCCTTGCCGAGTCCTTCCTGGAACTTGTGGGTCCGTCGGCCGACGTCGCTTCGCTCCGGTCGGAGCAGCGCATGCACCGTGAAGACGAAGAGCTTGACCTCGTCCGGATCCTCGAGCACGGCGGCGATCGCAGGCGAGGAGAAGTTCTCGCTCGTGACGACGACCGGGGACACGTCCATCGAGCCGAGGAGGCTCTTCGGGTTGCCGCTCGTGAACTGCAGCTCGGTCTTCCGCTGGATCGTCTTCCCGGGCGCGATCACCGCGAAGTTGCGCGTGCCGAGCGCGGCGAAATACTCGATCGCGCCGGCGATGATGTACGTCTTGCCGACGCCCGTCGCGACGTCGCAGATCCCCTCGAACGTCTCGGTCGCACCCTCCGCGTAGTG
>CALMDI010000720.1 GCA_937864975.1 uncultured Chloroflexota bacterium
TACAGCATCGGTGGGTGAAGCGCCATCGCCGGGTGGCGGAGCCGCGGATTGAGCCCGATGCCCTCGGCCGGCACCGGGTTGAGCCGCGCGAACGGGTTCGCGCCGCCCGCGAGCAGCATCAGCGCGGCGAAGAACACTCCGAGCCCGCAGAGCACCGCCGTCGCCCAGGGGACGACCTCGCGATGTCGGTTGCGGGTGACGAACAGGGCTCCGGACGATGCAAGCGACAGGATCCATGCCCAGAGCAGAAGGGAGCCGCCCTGGCTGCCCCACATCGCGGTCACCTTGTAGAAGGTGGGCGTGGTGGTCGAGGAGTGGTCGGCCACCAGCTCCACCGAGAAGTCGCTGCGCAGGAAGGCGGCCTCGAGCACCACCACGCACACCGTGAGCAGCACGGCCGCCGCATAGACCGAGCGGCGCGCCGAGTCCACCCAGCGCCGGTCGCGCCGAACACCGCCGTAGAGGGCCGCGCCTGCGCCGTAGGCAAACGCGAGCAGGCCGCCGATGAGGCTGGCGAAGCCGAGTTCGACCATCAGCGCGCGGGGCGGGTCACGCCGCGGGGTCGTAGATCACGTTGCCGGGATCCTGCTCGGCCTGGAACTTGGACGGGCACTTGGTGATCAGCGAGTCCTTCTCGGCGACGAGCGTGCCGTTGACCAGCGCGCCGGTGACGATCACCTCGCGCCCTTCGCGGAAGGGATCGGGCACCTGGCCCTCGTAGCTCACCGGGACGGAGGCCGACGGATCCTCGTGGTCGGCGATCTCGACCTCGAGCCTGCCGCCGCTGCGCTTGACCGAGTTGTCGACCACGTTGCCGAAGACCTCCGAGGTTTCACCCGGCGCCGCCGCCAGCAGCTCCGACGGGGTGCGGGCATCGGTCGCTGCGCTGAACGAGGTGTAGACGAGGGCGGTGGCGAGCAGCACCGCAGCCGCGAGCGCGACCACGAGGCGAATCTTGCGCTTGCGATCCGGGTCCATGGAACGACGGATTATCGCAGGGGGCCGCCTCGGCCCCCGCGTCTGGCCTAGGCCTGCACCTCGATCTTGACCTCGCAGCGATCCACCGACGCCCGGGTCCCCGGCGTTTCCGATGGATCCATGGCGTTCAGCGCTTCCTCCGATGCGCGCATGTCATCCGCGGAGTCGAAGTACTGCAGGACGACGACGGTGCCCTGCGCCTCATCGTGGAGCATCTTCATTGCCGAGGCGCGAACGCCCTCGGGCGGTCCACCTCGCTCCGCCACCTCTTCGCGGATCCCGGCGATCCGCTCGGAATCGGTGAGCACGTCGGCGTCAGCGGCGACGGCGACACGGGCAGCATCGGCTTTGGACAGTTCAAACACGTCGTTCGCCGCAACGTGCCGATGGTCTACATCATCGAGAATAAGGGCGTCTATGGGCTGACCAAAGGGCAGTTCAGCGCGACCGCCGACGAAGGACAGTCGTTGAAGTATTACGGCAAGAACGACCTGCCGCCTATCGACCTGTGCATGGAAGCCATCATGGGTGGCGCAACGTTCGTCGCCCGCTCCTTCTCCGGCGATGCCAAGCAGGTGCAGGCGCTCCTCAAGGCGGCGATCAGCCACAAGGGGACGGCGGTGCTGGACATCATCAGCCCGTGCGTGACGTTTAACAACGCGGAGACGTCGACCAAGAGCTATCCCTACGGCAAGGAACACGAAGTTCCGCTGCACGAGATCGAATTTATCGCGGAAGGGTTCGTGCCCGCGCGCGAAGAAATCACCGTCGACAACTTCGTGGAAGGCTCGACCATCAGCGTCCCCATGCACGATGGCTCGCTCGTGCGCCTGAAGAAGCTCGACCGCGATTACGACCCGCGCAGCCGCATGTCGGCGCTGACCCTGCTGGAACAGGCGCAGCAGGATCAGGTCTTTCTGACGGGGTTGATCTATTACGAAGAGCCGCGCATGACGCTGGCGGAGACGGTGAATCTCACGGATACGCCGCTGGCACATCTTGGCGCGGAGAAGCTGCGCCCGTCGAAGGACGCGCTCGACAAGCTGATGCAGAGCTTCATGTAAAACGCGCTGTTCGCTTCCTTTTCGGACTCGTGCTCTCCCTATCTCCCGTCTCTGATAAACAAGAGAGGGGAGATAGGGAGATGAATTTATATCTATCCTCGCAAACAGCACTTCAACAGGTTTGAACCCCTCATTTTTGGGCATCACGTGCGGTTGTAAATCGATAGTTTTTGCGTAATATCATACGAATCCCATTCCAGCATCATCCTCAGGAGTCGCCTGCATGGCGGAATCACGCGAATACTATCGCCTTAGCGTTGACGAGACGCTGGCGCAGCTAAACGCCGACCCGAACGTCGGCTTATCCGAGTCCGAAGTCGCCAGACGACAGCAGGAATACGGTCGAAACGAGCTGCCGAAAGAAACCGGCGCGACCCTGCTCGAAATTTTCCTCGGTCAGTTCAAGAATCTGATGGTCATTATTCTGCTGATCGCGGCGGCAATCTCGCTGTGGCTCGGTGACATCAAGGACGTGATCGTCATTCTCGTCATCGCGATTCTCAATGCCGTCCTCGGCACGTATCAGGAATATCGCGCCGAAAAAGCGCTGGCGGCGCTGAGCGCGATGCAGGTGCCCAACGTGCGCGTGCGCCGCGACGGTAACGTCCGCGAGGTCAGCGCCGAGGATCTGGTTCCCGGCGACGTTGTACTGCTTGCCGAAGGCGACCGGATTCCCGCCGATGGTCGTCTCGTAGAATCGGTCAACCTGCAAATCGAGGAAGCCGCGCTCACAGGCGAATCCGTCGCGGTCGACAAGAGCACCGCGCCCATCGAGGGCGACAACGTGCCGCTCGGCGACCGCCGCAACATGGCATTCATGGGCACGTCTGTAAATTATGGGCGCGGCGTGATGGTCGTGACAGGCATCGGATTAAGGACTGAGCTTGGCAAAATCGCCGCCATGCTCATCGGCGTCGAAGAAGGCGAAACGCCACTGCAAAAGCGCGTCAATCGTCTTGGGCAAATTCTCGTGCAGGGCGCGCTGCTGGTCGTGGGGCTGGTGTTCGTCGTCGGCTTGCTACGCGGCATTCCGCTTCAGCAAATGCTGGTGACGGCGATTAGCCTTGCCGTCGCCGCCGTCCCCGAAGGCTTGCCCGCCATCATCACCATCGGGTTGTCGCTCGGCGCGTCACGCATGGTGAAACGCCACGCGCTCATCCGGCGGCTCCCGGCGGTCGAAACGCTCGGCTCGGTGACCATCATCTGCTCGGACAAAACGGGCACGCTGACCAAAAACGAGATGACCGCGACCCTTCTCGCGCTGCCGGGGCACGACGACGTGACCGTAAGCGGCATCGGCTATCGGGCGGAAGGCGAGTTCCTTGAGGATGGCAAGTTTCCGCTCGACCCCAAGACGGACGAAGCTGTGGGGCGATTCCTGAAAGCGATGGCGCTCTCGACCGACGCTTATCTGGAAGCCGACACGGACGGGCGGTTGAAAGTCGTGGGCGATACAACTGAAGGCGCGCTGCTGGTTGCCGCGCAGAAGGTTGGCTGGACGCGCAAACAGCTCGAACAGGACATGCCGCGCGTTGCCGAGGTTCCGTTCAGCAGCGAGCGTAAAGCCATGACGACGGTACACCGTCTCGACGGAGACGTCGCCAGACGGCTGTTTGACGGACATCCCCATATCGCGATCACTAAAGGCGCGCCGGATCGCCTGATCGAGTGGGCGTCCTTCGAGCATATGCCGGACGGGGCGCGCCCGCTGACAGACGACCGCCGGGATACGTGGCAGCGCGAGACCGACGAACTGGCAGCGAAGGGCTTGCGCGTGCTGGCGGTCGCCTACTGTCCTTTACACGCGGTACCCGACATCATAGACCCGGACATCGAGCGCGATCTGTATCTGCTCGGCTTGGTTGGCATTCTCGATCCGGCGCGACCGGAAGCCAGGGCAGCGGTACAGACGGCAAAGGACGCGGGCATTCGCGCCATGATGATTACCGGCGACCACGCGCTGACCGCCGAAGCGATTGCGCGCGACCTCGGCATTCTGCGCGACGGCGAGCGCGCCATCACGGGCAAAGAACTCAGTGAGATGAGCGACGAGCAGCTCGCGCACGCTGTGAACCGGACGTCTGCCTTCGCCCGTGTATCGCCTGAACACAAGCTGCGGCTGGTCAAGGTGCTTCAGGGGCAGAATCAAATCGTCGCGATGACCGGGGACGGCGTGAATGATGCCCCGGCGCTGAAGCAGGCGGACATCGGCGTGGCGATGGGCATCACCGGCACCGAGGTCAGCAAGGGCGCCGCCGACATGGTGCTAACGGACGACAACTTCGCTTCCATCGTCGCCGCCGTCGAAGAAGGGCGCGTCATCTACGACAACATCCGCAAGTTTGTCCGCTATCTCTTAAGC
>CALMDI010000721.1 GCA_937864975.1 uncultured Chloroflexota bacterium
AGCGCGCCGAGCAGCTTGCGCGACACCCGGTTCGACTGGACCAGTGCATGAGCATGGAGTCTCGCGCGGCGCTCATGGTGCAGGCGCATGGAAAGCTGCTGCGCGAGCAGCTCGTCGAACTTGATCCGGCGCCAGGCGGCGTGCGCAGGCTGCAGGCGAGACAGACTGGAACGAGGACAGGCAAACGACGTTAACTGCCAGTTATACGCAAAAGGCGAACCGACGGTTCGCCTCTAAAAACTGAGCCTCTGAAAGAGTCTGCCGCGCCTCAGCCTAACCCGCCTTGCCACCGCTGAGCTTGTTGCGAATCCCCATCAAGCCTTTGATGACCTTCTGGCTGGGGGACAATTGATCGAGATTATCCAGCCCGACCTCGTAGGTGGACGCGCCGCTCATGATCTTGCCTTCGCGCATTTGCAGGTCGCCCATCGCAATCAGCGTTTCGCCATACAGCTTGCTCTCGCCAAGCGCCTTGAACGTGTCCGCCGCCTGCCGGTAGCAGTTGTACGCCTGCTCCTTGTCGGCTAGCGCCGCGTAAACGCCGCCCATATTGCCGAGCACCTTTGCCGTGCGAAGGGTGTCGTTCAACTCGTGGAAAGTTTGCAGCGCTTCCTGCATCGTATCAAGCGCCTGCTGGTTTTCGCCAAGGGCGCGATGCACCAGCCCGATGTTCGTCTGCATCTCGGCAGCGATGTCACGCTGTCCGTCGGCTTCGTAGGCGTCTTTCGCCTGCTGGAACACGCGCGCCGCGGCTTCGTAATCCTTCTGCCGGAACAGCTTGACGCCTTGATCCTGAAGCTCCTGTGCTGTCGCCATCGCTTCTTCTCTCCCTCAGCCTACATCGTAATATTGAGCACGCTCTCGCCCACCCGGCGCAAGCGGTCGGTGGGCATTTCGCTCAGCATCTTCGCGATTTCCATAAAGCCCACGTTCAGCGGGTTCGCGACGAAACGGCGAATGTCCTCCGGCAGTTCCGCGAAGTGCTTCATGTCCTCGCGCAGCGACAGCCAGCCGCCGATAAAGCTGCTGCTTTCCAGAAAGTAGCGTAGGTTTTTCTGCAACCCGCTCGCCAGCACGGTAAGTTCGTGCATTGGCAGCGGCGCGTCCCCGGACTCGAACACCTCGATACGGACGGCGGAAATGCCGGTGAGGCGGCTAAGATCGTCCGTGCTCAGCCCTTTTTCCTCGCGCGCCTGCCGCAGCATGATGCCGATCATCCGATCGCGCAGCGCCACATATTCCGGCTGCGCCCCCGCGTGACGGTTACGTTCGGCTTCCAGCGTTGCCGTGCCCCAGAAATGGCTCACGGGAACGCCCAGGTAGTAGGCGAGAATTTCAAGCTGCGGCAGGCTTGGCGCGTCCTCGCCCTGCTCCCACGCTTCGAGTTGTTCCGGCGAAACGCCGACACTCCGCGCGGAGTCCGCCTCGGAACGTCCGGCGCTCAGGCGCGCGTCGCGCAGCAGCACGCCGATCATTTTCGCGCGGATGAGGAAAGACTCGTCGTATTGCGGCTTTCCATTTCGAGTCTCGGCGTGCGCGCTCTTGGGCGGCGCGGCGCCGTTCGGCGTGTCGTGCGGATTCATAAATCGATCTCCAACGTCGTTTCCATGCCTCGCGCCATCGCCGACGGCGCGGGACAGCCTCATTATACGCCACTTCTAAAAGGCGCATCCCTTGACGCTTCGCCCCAGTCGTCGCCGCGCGCAAAATTCCTTATCGTTTCTCCACGCGCTTCCCGCCTATCATTGAAAGCAACGCACTGTTCACACGTCGTGTGGGCGTCGCACGCGACTTTGGATCGGCACGGCTATGAGCGAGATTGAGCAAACCATCGACCAGGCGGAAGCGCTGCGCCTGCACGCAGAGCTGAATCGGCTGCAAACGTCGCAGGCGATTATTCAGCGCCTGGGGCAGATTCTCGATTCGAAACTAATAACACGCGACCTCGTTAACGCAGTGTTGGAGCATACACGCTATCGCCGCGCCCTGCTCCTGCTGATGGACGAACGCGATGCCGCGCTGAGCTTCGGCGCGATTGCCCCACCCGTCACGTCCAGCGAGTGGATGACGGCGTTAAACGACCTGTTCATCAGCACTTACAACGCCGAGCACGATCCCATGATTCGCAGTTGGCTTCAGGGGCAGCCGGTTTCGATTGTAGGCGATCACATCCGGCAAACGTCGCCCATGCGCTGGCTGGCGCACATTTTGCACACCGACCATCTATACAGCGTCCCGCTCATGCAGCAGGGGCGCGTGATTGGCGTGCTGGTCCTGGACGCGGGCGACGAAGCCGGCAGCGCCGAGGATGAAGCCTTGCTGGCAGCGCTCGCGCCGAGCCTGGCGATGATGCTGTTCAACGCCCGCATTCACAGCAAAACCGTCGACGACCTCGCCGCGAAGATGCGCCAGTTGTACATCCTGCGCCAGATCGACCGCGAGTTGAACGACACGATTGACTTACAGCACGTGTTCGCAATGACACTCGACTGGGCGCTGCGATTCACTAATGGACAGGCGGCATCGCTCGCGCTGTTTGACGAGAAAAGCGGCGACTTACGCTACGTCGCCGAGGTTGGCTACAGCCAGACGAAGGAGCATCTGGCGGCGCTGCGCGGCGAGCATGGGCTGTCGCCCGCCCACCGCACCGCCCGCGCCGGGCGCGCCGAGATCATTCCCGACGTCTCGATGGACAAGGATTACCTGCGCCTGTCCAACACCGTGCGCTCGCAGCTTTGCGCGCCGATTATGCGCGAGGATCGCGTCATCGCGGTGATTACGGTCGAGAGCAAAAAGCTCAACGCTTTCGCCGAGGAACATCTCGATTTTGTCGAAAAGCTGGGCGCGCGCGCGGGCGTGGCGATTGACAACGGACGCCTGTTCGCCGAGTCGGTGCGCGAGCGCGAAAAGCTGGCGCGCATCCTCAACAATACGGCGGACGTGGTGATCGTGGTGGACATGGAGGGTCGTCTGGAGTTACTCAGCCCCTCGATCATTGGCGTCATGCGGCTCGACCCGGAGGAAAATTATATCGGGCAGCGCTACGTCGACGTATTTGAGAATACGCCGCTGCTCGACAGCTTCCGACAGGTCGTAGCGTCCGAACAAGCCACCGTCGCGGAAATTCACCTGCCGAACAATCGCACCTTCTATGCCAACCTCGCGCCCTACAGCGGCATCGGCTGGATTATCGTCATGCACGACATCACGCCGCTGAAGGAAACCGAACGCCTCAAAAGCGAGCTGGTCGCCACCGTGTCGCACGATCTCAAGCAGCCGTTGAGCGTCATGCAGGGCTATACCGAACTCCTGCAAATGGTTCAGGACCTCGACCCGCAGGTCAGCAAATACATTCACATGATCCAGCGCTCGGTCACGAACATGCGCGCGCTGATCGACGACGTGCTCGATCTCGCCCGCATCGAAGCCGGGATTCAACTCAACCCGAAGTCGATCCCGATTCAAACGGTGATCGCGGACTGCGTGGAAGCGGTGAAACCGGCTGCCGACGCAAAAGCCATGCAGATTGCGACCGACCTGCCCGACTCGCTGCCGCCTGTATTGGGCGAGCGCGGCTATTTGAGCCAGATTTTCCTGAATCTCATCAGCAACGCCGTGAAATACACGCCCGCGCGCGGCAGCGTCCGCATCTGGGCGGAGCGGCACGGCTCGACGCTTCGCATCGCCGTGCAGGATACCGGCGTCGGCATCAGTCCCGAAGATCAGGCGCACATCTTCGAGCGCTTTTACCGCGTGCGCCGCCCCGAAACGGACAACGTCGACGGCACCGGGCTTGGACTTGCCATCGTTAAACGGCTCATCGAAGTCCACAACGGGCAGATTGGTCTCGTTAGCCGCCTGGGCGAAGGCTCCACGTTTTACATTACCCTGCCCATCGCGAGCGCATAGCGGTCAGCGGTCAGCCATCAGCTTTCAGCTTAAAAGCAGGATAAAACTTATTACAGAGGAACTAGAGAGACAGAGCAACAGAGGTTTTTTACCAAGTCTCTGTTTCTCTGTCCCTCTGTGGTTCATCCGGTAAATTCGTAAACCGGGCACGACACGTCGTGCCCGTACGACCGACTGTCTTTTCGCCAACTGACTTGCCGGATGAACCACTCTGCGTCTCTGCGTTAAGTTTTTGAATTGCTGAAAGCTGACGGCTGACCGCTATGCGCTATTCGTCCGGCATATGCGTGACCGGTTCGGCGAGGTTCGCCGCGCGGTCGTTTTCCTCGTGCGTCGGAAGGTCATGGTCGCCATGCGTAATCTGATACGGCACGCTCGTGACCACGACACGTTCCAGGCGGCTGAGCGCGAGGTTGAAAATGAAGGCGCTGTTCTGGTGCAGCGCCTGCTCCCAGAACGTATCCAGCACCAACTGCCCCATAATCACATGGACAAACGAGCCGGGATCATGCGCCTGAATCTCTTCGATATAGTCGCGCAGCGGTTCCGCCAGCTTCCGGTAAGGCGACTCGATGATGACGAGTTCGCCTTCGCCGATGCGCTCTTTCCACTTGCGGATCACCGAATCGACCTTTTCCTGCGTAATGCCAATGTGAACTGCCCGCCATCGGTGCCCGAGCGACTTGGCGAAGTTCACCATCCGCACCGTCTCGGCGTGAACGTCGTCCACCAGAATCAGCGTGTTCACGTTCCGCGTCACCATGTCCGGGCGAACGCCGGACAGGCTCAGCGCGTGCGCCACGTCCTTATAATGCGTGTGAATGCGGAAGAAGACCAGAACCAGCGCCGGGATCAGCAGCACCACGAACCACGCGCCCGTGGTGAACTTGGTCACCGCGAACACGATCATAACCACGCCCGTACAGACCGCTCCGATGGCGCTGATAATCATCTTCTTGTGCCAGTGCGAGTCATATTCCAGCATGGTTTCCAAGCCCTGCACCTTCTGACCGGGCTTGAGCTTGCCCAGCCGTTTCAGGTGGACGACCATGCCGCTTTGCGACAGCGTGAAACTGAGAAACACGCCAATCGCGTACAACGGAATCAATGCCGTCGTCTGCGCCTGAAGCACAATCACCAGAAGAATGGCAAAG
>CALMDI010000722.1 GCA_937864975.1 uncultured Chloroflexota bacterium
CAGAATGGTTCATCCGGCAAGTCAGTTGGCGAAAAGACAGTCGGTCGTAGGGGCACGACGTGTCGTGCCCGGTTTACCAATTTACCGGATGAACCACTGAGATATAGAGGAACAGAGACAATGTTCTAAAAATCTCTGTTGCTCCGTCCCTCTGTTGCTCTGTGTTAACTCTGTTTCTTTAGCTGAATGCTGATCGCTGAAAGCTGACCGCTATACGCTTGCTAGCACCGTCTGCGCGAACTCGTCGGTGCTGACGTAGGAACCGCCGCGCGGCGCGATGTCCGCGGTACGGGCGCCGGACGCAAGCGTCTGTTCCACCGCGTTTTCGACGGCGGCGGCTTCGGCTTCCAAGCCGAGGCTGTAGCGCAGGAGCATCGCCGCGCTGAGCATGGTACCGGTCGGGTTCGCTTTGCCCTGCCCCGCGATGTCTGGCGCGGTGCCGTGAACAGGCTCGTATAAGCCGAACGCGCCGGAGCCAAGCGACGCCGATGGCAGCATCCCCAGAGACCCCGCCAGCACGGACGCTTCATCGCTGAGAATATCCCCAAAAATATTGCTGGCGACGATCACGTCGAAGCTCGCCGGGCGCGTCATCAGGTACATGGTGCAGGCGTCGACCAGAATGTGATCGAGGGCGACGTCCGTATAATCCTCGTGAACCCCGACGACTGTGCGCCGCCACAGGCGCATGGACGCCATCACATTCGCCTTATCGACCGACGTAAGCTTCTGGCGGCGGCGCTGCGCGGCGCGGAACGCCACGTTGGCGACACGCTCGACTTCCGCGACCGAATATATCTCCGTGTCATACGCCACGTCACCGTCGCCCTGTTCCTGCTGCGGTCCGAAATAAATGCCGCCGGTCAGCTCGCGGACGATCAGCATATCGACCCCTTCGAGCAGTTCACGACGGAGCGGCGTGTGCTGCGCCAGCGCGGGATAGGCTTTGACCGGGCGCAAATTGGCGAACAGGTCGAAGTGCTTGCGGATGCCAAGCAAGCCCTGTTCTGGGCGCACCGGCGAGGTCGGGTCTGACCACTTCGGACCGCCGACCGCGCCGAGCAAAATCGCGTCGGACTGCTCGGCTGTTCGCAGCGTTTCCGGCGGCAGCGGATTGCCTGTGATGTCGATGGCGATGCCGCCCATCAGGGCTTCCTGGAATGTGAACTCGTGTCCGTACCTGCTCGCCACGCGCTGAAGCAATTCAACCGCTTTAGACGTCACTTCCGGTCCGATGCCGTCACCGGGCAGCACCGTAATTGTCGCTCTCATGTTCGCTCCTTCAATGCACGATCAAATGCAAGAAACAAAGAGTTATTACAGAGCAAGGGAGAGACAGAGGAACAGAGAGCTTACTAAAAATGGCATCTCTGCTTCTCTGTCTCTCTGTTGCTCTGTGTTAAGTAGTTTAGCTTTCCGTGACGGGCGTTTGCTCGTCCTGATACGCCAGACACAAACCGTATTCAACGCTGTCGACCAGCGCGAGCCAGCTTGCGTGAATAATGTTCGTGCCGGCGCCGACGGTGCTCCACCGCTGGTGCCCGTTCTGCGTATCGATCAGCACGCGCGTGACTGCCGCCGTGCCGTTGCCGCCGTCCAGAATACGCACCTTGTAGTCGGCAAGCTGGAAATCGGCAAGCTGCGGGAAGCGCGGCACGAGCGCCTTGCGGAGCGCGAGGTCGAGGGCATTGACCGGACCGTTGCCTTCGGCGGCGGTATGGACGACTTCGCCGTCAACCTCGATTTTCACCGTCGCTTCCGCCAGCGCGCCGCGCCCGCGCCGCTCCTCGACGATTGTCGTGAAGTCGATGAGCGAGAAGAGGGGTTTGTATTCGGGCTTCGCGCGATAAAGACGAATGGCGACCGAAGCTTCCGCGCCCTCAAACACGTAGCCGCGCGATTCCAACTGCTTGATTTCCTTGAGCACGGTCGTCGCCTCGACCTTGCTGACTTCCATGCCGATTTCTTCCGCCTTGCTGAACAGGTTCCCCTGCCCCGACAGGTCGGATACCAGCACGCGCATTTCATTGCCGACCAACGCCGGGTCGATATGTTGGTAGCTGTCCACATTGCGACGGATCGCGGCGACGTGAATACCGCCCTTGTGCGCGAAGGCGCTTTTGCCTACGTACGCGAGATGATTGTCCGGCGCGAGATTGCAGATTTCCGCGACCGCGCGCGAGACAAACGTAAGCTG
>CALMDI010000723.1 GCA_937864975.1 uncultured Chloroflexota bacterium
CTCGACCTACCTGGGGCAACTCGTCCCGCCCGTGCGTCGCATCGGCATGATCATCCCCGCCATCTCAATGGCAATCGCCTCTGGTGAGCGCATCTTTGATATTCTCGACACCCCTTCCGAAGTGCAAGACGCCCCCGATGCCATTCCGCTGCCTCCGGTACAGGGCAATGTTGTCTTTGACCATGTCTCCTTTGGCTATTTGCGCCGCCATCGCGTACTCAATAATGTCACCTTTGAAGCCCACCCTGGTGAAATCATCGCCCTCCTCGGTGCAACTGGCTCCGGCAAATCTTCGATCATCAACCTGATTCCACGCTTCTATGACCCCACGGAAGGCCGCGTGACGATTGACGGCTATGATTTGCGCCAAGTGCAGTTGCAGACATTGCGCGATCAAATCGGTATTGTCCTACAAGAGACTACCCTCTTTGCCGCCTCCATCGAAGAGAACATCGCCTTTGGTCGCCCCAATGCGACGCATGAGGATGTGGTCGAAGCCGCCAAAGCTGCTCAGGCGCACGACTTTGTCATGTCGATGCCCGCTGGCTATGAGACTGCTGTGGGTGAGCGTGGCGTCACCCTTTCGGGTGGGCAAAAGCAGCGTGTCGCGATTGCCCGCGCCTTGCTCAAAGACCCGCGCATCCTCATCCTCGACGACTCCACCAGCGCGATCGACAGCGCGACGGAGGACGAGATCCAGAAGGCGATCCGCCGCCTGCTCGAAGGTCGCACGACGTTGCTCATCACCCACCGCCTCTCCCAGATCCGCTGGGCCGATGTCATCCTCGTGCTGAAGGGCGGCCGCGTGATCGACCAGGGCAGCGCCGAACCGGATACGGGAGAGCCGGGCGTGATCGGCGGGAAAACACACAGCCGGATTTTGCGCGCGCCTGCCGCCGGGTACGTCAAGCCGTTGGCGTCGATTGGCGATACGATTGAGGCGGGGCAGACGGTTGCCGAAGTCGCGGGTCAGCCGGTTGTCGCGGCATTTCGCGGCGTGCTGCGCGGCTTAATCCACGAGCGCGTGCCCGTGACGTCGGGGCTGAAGATTGGCGACCTCGATCCGCGCGCGAAGCGCGAACACTGCTTCGCCATTTCAGACAAATCCTTAGCGGTCGGCGGAGGCGTGCTGGAAGCGGTGCTCGCCGCGCCCCAGGTGCGCCCATATTTGCAGGCAGTCCATGAAGCTCAGTGACGCCTTTAACGTCGCCAAGGGCGATGTGATCGCGTTCGTCGGCGCGGGGGGCAAAACGTCCACCCTGATCGCGCTTGGGTACGAGCTTGCGGAGGCGGGCTGGCGCGTGCTGGCAACCACCACCACGCGCATTGGGCAGGATCAGCTTGCGTTGATGCCGAGCCATGTCCCGCCGGATTCGGGGGCGGCGATCTCGGCGGCGCTAAGCGAGCATCATTTCGTGTTTGTTTACGACGACATCCGCGCGGGGAAGGTCTACGGTCCGCCGCTGAGCCACATCGCGTGGCTGCTGGATTCGGTGGACGCTGACGTGCTGCTGATCGAAGCGGATGGCTCGCGCGGCTTGCCCTTCAAAGCGCCCTATCCTCACGAGCCGGTGATTCCACCGGAGGCGACGCTGGTGGTTCCCGTCGTGTCGCTATCCGCGCTCGGTCAGCCGCTGGGCGAGGATCACGTGTACAACGCGCAGGCGATGATCGACCATTTCGGCTTTTACCCCGGTTACCCGGTGAAATCGCCGTGGATCGCGCAGGTGCTGCGCGACGAGGACATGGGGTTAAAAGGCGTGCCGGAACACGCGCGCGTGATCGCGCTGGTCAATCAGACGCCCGCCGTCGGCTATCTGCGCGGTCGGGCGCGGCTGATCGCCCGTCTCGCCCTGCGGTCGCCGCGCGTGTACGGGGTCGCGCTTGGCTCGGTTCGTGGGGCTGATCCCGTTCATGAAGTTCAACGGTCGATTGGGGCGGTCGTGCTGGCGGCGGGCATGTCGCGCCGCATGGGAGAGCCGAAAGTTCTGCTGCCGTGGACGGGGCGCAAGACGATCATCGAGCACATCATCGAGCAGTTGATTCTGTCGCGCGTCGATCACATCGTTGGGATTACCGGGCACCGCGCCGACGAGGTTCGACCGCGGATCGAACAGCTAGGCGTGGAAACGGTGTTCAATCCCGATTACGAGTCGGGCGAAATGCTGTCCTCGCTCAAAGCCGGGCTGCGCGCCATGCCCGATCACATTGCCGCGGCGCTGGTCGTGCTGGGCGATCAGCCGCGCCTCCAGCCAAAGGTGATTCATCAGGTGTTAACCGCTTACGCGGAAGGGAAGGGCGATATCGTCGCGCCCAGCTTCCAGATGCGACGCGGGCACCCGATTCTCATCGACCGCCGTTACTGGCGCGAAATCCTCAATCTGCCCGACGACGCCGCGCCGCGAGACGTAATTAATCTGCATCAGGATCGGTTGGCGTACGTGACCGTGGACAATGACAGTGTGCTGCGCGATGTGGATACGCCGCAGGATTACCGGGACGAGCGCCGCGCCGCTGGGATTTAAGTTGTGAGGAATGAGGTTTGAGGGTTGAGTAAAAACAGTGCTGAGTACTGGGTGCTGAGTGCTGAGTGCTAGGTCGGAACTGCGGTAACTTTCCGCTTTTTACTTTTCACTCATAGCTCAACCCTCATCGCTCAAAGCTTGCCTTTACTCAAACCTCAAACCTCAATCCTCAAACCTTTCTTATTGGCTGAACCACGCCATGAGCTTATAGACAATTTGCCGCCGCTCGTCCGGGGTTTGATCGAGCGCCTGTACCAACTGTGCGGTCGCATCTTCCAGCTCTTCCACATGCACCGTGTAGCCGTCCACGACAATCCATTCCGCGTCGATGGCATAGAGTTCCGTGGGCGACTGCTGATACAGCTTTTGATAGGCGTATGCGTAGCGTTCTATCGCCTGTTGCGCCGAGACCGTCATCGTGTTCCGTCTCCCCCGCTGTCGTGCATAAATCTAGTGTAAGCGAACCTTGACGAATCAAAGAAAAAATTCATGGAGACTTCATACTTTTCGCGTGTCGCCGCCGATTTTTCGGCGCGGTGACACGGCTGGGTATAATAAGCAGCAGCGTGGAAACGTCCGGGAGATGCCATGAGCTACACGACCGCCGATTACGAACACGCCGCCGCCGCCATCCGCGAGCGCACGCCGCTGCAACCGTCGATTGGCTTGGTGCTTGGCTCCGGGTTGGGCGGGCTGGCGGACACCCTGACCGACCGTGCGGCGGTTCCCTACGAGGATGTACCAAACTGTCCCACGTCGACGGTACAAGGGCACAAAGGGCAGTTCGTCATCGGCAAGCTCGACGGTCAGCCGGTCATCGCGCAGCAGGGGCGCGTGCATTTTTACGAGGGTTACACGCCGCAGCAAATCACGTTTCCCATCCGCGTGATGCACTTTCTTGGCGTCAACACGCTGATTCTGACGAACGCCGCGGGAGGCTTGAACCCCGCGTACCAGGTGGGCGACCTGATGCTGCTGAACGATCACATCAATTTCGTCGGCATGAGCGGCAACAATCCGTTGATGGGACCGAACGACGACACACTCGGACCGCGCTTTTTGGGCATGTCGCAGACCTATGACCGCGATTTGCGGCGGCAGGCGAAGCGCGTGGCGTCGGACGAGGGCATCACGCTGCACGAAGGCGTTTACATCTGCCTGTCGGGTCCGACGTTCGAGACGCCCGCCGAGATACGAATGCTGCGGCTCCTCGGCGGTGACGCGGTCGGCATGTCCACGGTGCATGAAGTGCTGGTGGCGCGGCACATGGGAATGCGCGTGATGGCGGTCTCCGGTATCACCAATCGCGCGATTGACACGGTCGATACGGATTTAGAGACGAATCACGAGGAAGTGCTGGACGCGGGCAAGGTATTGGTGCCGCGGCTGACCACGATTCTGAAAGGGTTATTACAGGCAATCGCTCTATGACCGGTGTGGTGTTCCTGATCGAGCAGACGGCGCTCGCGCTGTATATCCTGATCGGCGCGGCAATTCTCATCACGCTCTATCAGTTGTCGAGATCGCAGGGAGCGTATCGCGCCACCTATTTCGAGCTGGAACGCGATTTCGCGCGTTATCACCGTGCCAACGCGGTGACGGTCTTGATCCTGCTGATCGAGATGGCGCTCGTCATCTTCGGCGTGCAGCGCGTCGTCGCGCCGACAATTCGCGCCACGAGCAGCACAGCGCAGACGTTCGAGCAGGTCATCAGCGACGGCACCTTCATCACGCCAACCCCGTTTGCGCTGGCAGCCGCCCCGATTGACGCGAGCGGCGTGCAGTTAGAAGAGGACGAGGTTCAGCAGGTGCTGGCAACGCCCACGCTGACGCCGACGCCGGTCGGGACGATCCTGCCGAACGCGCCGCCGCCTGTGGGCTGCGACACTCCGAACGCGCAGTTTCAGATCCCGGCGAATGGGATGGTCGTCTTCGAGCCGATCAACGTCGTCGGCACGGCGTTTACCGATAACTTCGCCTTCTACCGGTTTGAGATTAAGGGACCCAGCACGTTCGAAAATTTTGCGCCGCGCGAAGATCACAATATCCCGGTAGCGGAAACCGCGGAGCTCGGTCAATTCGTGCCGTCGTTCTACGAGCCGGGCGAGTACCAGTTTCGGCTGGCGGTCTTCGACAGCACGAATACCCTGCGCGCCTCGTGTACGGTGACGATTTACATCAGCGACCCGATTCCGACGCCAACGCCGCTGGGTCAGGAACTGGGTCCCGGCGTCGCGCCCGTGGCGACTGCCGCGCCGAGCGGCGGCTAGTCACGACCATGCCCACGCGGGCGCTGCCCACAATCGGGTTTGTGGGCGCGGGTAAGGTCGGTAGTACGCTGGCGCGTCTGTTGGTTGGAGCGGGTTATCGCGTCGGCGCGGTCACCAGCCGCACGCGCGCTCACGCCGAGCAACTCGCGGGGCAGGTTGGCGCGCGGGCTGTGGGCGATCTGGCGGCAGTCGTGGCGAACGCAGACTTGATCTTGGTGACGGCGCCGGATGACGTGCTGGCGAGCATCGTTCTAGGCTTGAGCGGGTTAAGTCTTCAGGGCAAAGCGGTTGTCCACACGTCCGGCGCGCTGGACGCGGAGGTGCTGGCGCCGCTGGCGAAACAGGGCGCGCGCGTTGGCAGTCTTCACCCGGCATATCCGTTCGCGGATGTCGAGACGGCGATGGCGGGGTTAGCAGGCGCGACGTTCGCGGTCGAGGCAGCCGACGCGGGGCTGCGCGCTTGGCTGGAGGCGCTGGTTTCGGCGCTCGGCGGGCGGGTGCTGATCCTGCCGTCGGGTCGAAAGCCGTTGTATCACGCGGCGCTGGCGCTGGCGAGCAATTACACGGTGACGCTTTACGCGCTGGCGCAAGCGCTGCTCGTGAGCGTCGGCGCGGAGCGAGCTACGGCGGACGCGGCATTAAACGGGCTGCTAGCGGGCACGCTCGACAATCTGCGGGCGAAGGGCGTTCCGGCGGCGCTGACGGGTCCGCTCACGCGAGGGGACGTGGGGACGATTGTGGCGCACCTGGACGCGCTAGGCGGCGTGGACGAGCGAATCGCCGCGCTCTACCTTCGACTGGCGGTGTTGTCGTTGCCGATGGTCGAGGCGCGCGGCGTCGATACGGTCTTACTTCAGAAGTTATTGGATGAGTTTAAAGCGCAGAGTGAAAAGTAAAAAGGTTATGACAGTTACTTTCTGAGCTTTTTACTTTTCACTTTCTACTTTTCACTCAGGAAAGAGCAATCATCATGCGGAAAGTGTCGGCACGCCTGACCGTGATCGACATTCAGAAGTTGAAGGACAGCCAGCAGCCAATTGTGATGCTGACCGCGTATGACGCGGTCAGCGCGCGGCTGAGCGAAGCGGCGGGTGTGCCGATGCTGCTGGTGGGCGATACGCTCGGCGTCATGATTCAGGGGCACACTTCCACCGTTCCCGTGAAGCTCGACCACATCATTTACCACTCGCAGATCGTCGTGCGGAACAGCGAGACGCCCTTGACTTTCTGGTTCAGCAGCAGCGCCAGCAGGAACGAGACCACCATGCCGATGCCCACACTG
>CALMDI010000724.1 GCA_937864975.1 uncultured Chloroflexota bacterium
CATTAGCGCTCTATGGATCCCTTGCTGCTCGCCGCGATTCTCCTGTTCGCCACGTTTTCGCAGACCGTGACCGGCTTCGGCAGCGGGCTGATCTCGATGGCGGCGCTTGCCAGCCTGCTCGACATTCACGTGACAGTGCCGCTGGTCGCGGTGTGCAGCATCGCGATTGAGGTCGGGATTCTCGCGCGCTTTCGCCATGCGTTTAATCTGCGGTCGGTGATTCAACTGTCGGTCGCGTCGGTGATCGCGGTGCCGCTGGGCGTGGCGCTGCTGGATGTGATCGACCAGACGGTCTTTTTGCGACTGCTCGGCGTGCTGATTACAGGGTATGCCGCCTACGCGCTGCTGCGCTTTCGGCTGCCGACGATTCAGCATCCCGCGTGGGCATATGGATTTGGCTTCTTCGGCGGTTTGCTCGGCGGGATGTACAACGTCAGCGGTCCTCCGGTCGTGATCTACGGCACGTGCCGCTGCTGGTCTCCGAACGAGTTCCGCAGCAACTTGCAGGGGTTTTTCCTCATCAACAACCTGACCGCCGTTGCCGCGCACGCCGTGAACCAGAATTACACGCCCGCCGTCTGGCAGCATTTTCTCGTCGCGCTGCCAGCAATTGGGGTTGGGCTGCTGCTGGGATTCGTGGCGGATCGGTACGTGAACGCGGGGTTGTTCCGCACGCTGGTGTTCGTGCTGCTGGCGGTGCTGGGCGTGAGAATGATTTTTAGCGTTTAGCTGTCAGCAATCAGCGGTCAGCTTTCAGCAAAAGATAAGGAGCTAACGCAAAGGCACAAAATCGTCGGGATGCTTAAACGCCGAAGAAGTCGATCATGGCATCCGTGATGGCGTCGAGGTGATTGAGCAGGCGGTGATCGCCGTCGAGCAGGCGCAGGTCAACGTGGGGTCGGAAGGCGGCAAAGCGGACGCTGGCGCGGTAATCGACCGCTTCGTCGCGGGTGCCGTGGAAAAGAAGTGTGGGCAGGTTCACACTGGCTTGCGCCGTTGGATAGCGCGTCAGGTCTTCATAGAAGCCGTAATGCACCGCGTGCCATTCCTCGTAAAGATAATGATATTGATCGAGCGTGCCGGTGTCGCGCCAGCGCGCCAGTTGTTCCTCGCCAAGCAATCCCTGCCAGACTTCCGCCGTCTCTATCGCGGGGGCGATCAACGCAAGTTTCGTAACGCCCGCGGCTTCCGCGTGACGATACTGATGGACGAAATTGACCGCCGCCGCGCCCCCCAGACTGTTTCCGATCAAGCCGACCGCACCGGGAGACAGCGCGCGAATTTCCTCCGCGACACGAGCGAGGATCGCGGTCATCGTCAGGTGGTCGAAGTCGGGCACGTTGAGATCGGGAATGTGCAGCGGGATTCCACGTTCCGCGAGGCGCGCCGCGATCACCCGCGCGTCTTCCGAGGCGGGCGAAGTGGCATAGCCGTGCAGGTAGACGAGATGCATCGAGCCTGCAAGTTCAGGGCGCTGCGACGGGCGGCTGGGTGCTGCCGAAGAAATAGGCTTCAAAGACTTCACGCGCGATGGGCGCGGCGGTGCCGCTGCCGCTGCCGCCGTTCTCCACGAGCAGGGCCATGGCGAGCTTGGGATCCTCCGCCGGCGCGAAGGCGATGAAGAGCGCGTGGTCGCGATGCTCCTCCTTGAGGCGGCTCGCGTCGTACTTCTCGCCCTGCTTCATGCCCACCACCTGCGCGGTGCCGGTCTTGCCGGCGATGGTGTAGCCGGCGCCCGCGCCCGCCTTCGCCGCGGTGCCCCCGGGGCTGGTCACCGCCACCATCGCCGACTTCACCAGGTTGAGGTGCTCGGGCTTGATCGCGACGGTCGCGCCCGGCTTGTGCTCGACGGTGCGCGTCTCCTGCGTGCGCGCGTCCTGCACCGCCTTCAGCAGGCGCGGATGCACCGGCGTGCCGCCGTTGGCGAGCGTGGCGGTCATCGCCGCGAGCTGCAGCGGCGTGGCGAGCATGTAGCCCTGGCCGATGCCGACGCTCACCGTGTCGCCCACGTACCACTTCTGCTTGAAGCGGTTCCACTTCCACTCCTGCGAGGGCGCGAGGCCCTGCAGCTCGCCGTCGATGTCGATGCCGGTCTTCTGGCCGAGGCCGAAGCGTGAGAGGTAGTTGTGGATGGAATCTATCCCCAGGTCGACGGCGAGGCCGTA
>CALMDI010000725.1 GCA_937864975.1 uncultured Chloroflexota bacterium
CCGCCAGCGCTTCGTGATCTATCGGGGGCAGCACCATATCGAAGGGCTGTGGTTCAGCCCCGACGGCACGCGCCTCGCGTTCCTCGACGGCTCCGGCGCGCTCCACGTCCTCGTCATCGGATAAACCCTCTGTTTCTCTGTCCCTCTGTTGCTCTGCGTTAAGTTTTTGTCTTGCTTTCGTTTCCCTTCCGTGCCATCGCCGCTAACCCCAGCCCAAGCCCCACCAGCGCGCCCGCCAGCGCCCAGACCGGCGCGCGCGCCAGCACAGTAAGGATTTGCGCGAGAGGATAGTCGGGGAAGCCGTGACCGTGCAGCCCGGTTTTTAGCAGCATCAGGAAGGCTGCGCCGAGCGCGGCGCCCCCGCCCGCCAGAACGCCGACCGCTGCCAACGCGACAGCGCGAACACCCGGCGCGTGCGGTCGTCTGAAATACGCCAGTCCTTTGTGCAGCGCGAGGAGCAGCGCGCCGGTCGCGCCGAACAGCGTAACCGGCAGCACGTGACTGTCTTCGACCCCCAGCCACAGCAGCAGAGCAATGCTGAAGGCGATGGTGGCGAGACGAAGCCACGGCGGGGACGTACCCTCGCTCGGAGCGCGCGCCGAGATCAACGCGCGCTTGCCGTCTCGGTTTCCGCCTGCGAAGCCCGCTGGAAGCGGAAGATGTGCGATTCGAAAGGCTTCAGTTCGATGAACAACCCTTCGCCCGTCATTTCATCGCCGTCGCGCTCGTAGGTCGCGCCATCGCCCACGTCGTGCAAAATCCACCGGCTGCCCGCAAGCTCGCCCCAGAATCCGAGCGGAAGCCGCGCATACGACGCCATCGGGGTGATGTTCACCACCATCAGGCGATAATTGCCTTTGGCTTCGTCACGCCAGCCGTAAGCCAGCAAATTGAAGTAGGTTTCGTCGTCTTCCCCTGCCGAGTTCAGGTCGAACAGGTACCACTGCCCGTTCTGATAAATCGGGTCGCGGGTCTCCTTGAGCAGCTTGAGGTAGTGGTCGTACAGGTCGGCGTGGTCTTCCTCGACCGGCGCGCGCGAAATTTGCACCGGCAGCTTCACGAGATAACCCTGAAACTGTCCCTGATGCAGCAGGCAGGCGCCCGGCAGCGTGCAGATCAGCGTCGCCGCCGGAAAGCTCTTTTCCGGTCCCAGCCGGTCATAGGCGCGCGGTTCGTCGTGATTTTCGAGAAAGCGTACCATGTGCTTCTGATAGTCAATCGATGCAACCAGGTGGTCGCGCAGATGCTGGACGTCATCCTCCATCACACGGTCGTAGAAGGTCTTGTCGTAGACAAAGTTGAACCCCTGCTGAAGGATTTGAGCTTCCTTGTTCCAGTAGGCTTCGGCGATAAACATGAACTCGGGATGCGCTTCCTTGATCGGCGGGATGATCGTGGGCCAGTAATCCGTCTCCGGCACGCCAAGCACGTAACCCTCCCACGTGCCGCCGAAGATTTCGTTCATCATCAGCATTGCCATGTCGCAGCGCACGCCATCGCACTGTTGGGCGATGTCCTTGAGCGTTTCGGTGACGGCATCGCGCAGCGCCGGGTTGAAGGCGTTGAGCTGCGCCGTGTCTGACCAGCCGGGGAAATACGGGTCGCGGCCGTGCGCCAGCACAACGGTCTTTCCCCGCTTGTCCTTGTGCCGGAAGAAGTCGCTTTGTCGCTCGCGCGCGTCTTTCGGCTTGCCCATGATGATGTAGTCGGGATGCTCGTGCACCCAGGGATGATCGACCGCGACGTGGTTCGGCACGTAGTCCAGAATCAAGCCCAGGTTGCGCTCTTTCAGTCGAGCGCGCAGTTTCGCCAAGCCTTCCCGCCCGCCGATCCGCTCGTCCACCTGATAATCGGCAATCGAGTACGCAGAGCCGATGACGTCGTCCTCGGTCAGGTCGGGCAGCGCGCCGACGTATTCGTGCATGTATTTCAGCGCGTTTTTACGAGCAAATTCACTGCGCTTCCAGACACCCATCAGCCAGATAAAGTCCACATTCGGCTTGTCGAGCCGGTCGAGCGCTTCGTCTGGAACGTTGTCGAGTGTGATTTTCTTGCCGTACTGCTGGCTGAGCTTGTTCAGCCAGACCCACGTGTTTATCTCGTAGATAAACAGCTTATCCGCCCACCGTCGCATTCCGTTACCCCCGTGTCTTATACGGACTGTTATATACATCTAAATACAAGCGGTGAATTGTAGCGTGAGCCGCTTTGGAATTCCATGAGGAAATGATCGGAAGTGGGGTAGCCATCAGCACCATTTTCGAGCATTGCCAACTGCTTCGCGCTCCGCGGGCGTAAGCCGGTTGAGACCATCCGGTAGACAGAGATAGCTGAACTCGCCATAATACAACGTACAGACTGAAGGCTTGGGGGCGGCGATGGCTGACGGATACTTCGTGACACCGCGCGATTCGGGTCAGGTTGAAATGCGGACGGGCGTGCATCGCCGGACGATGGCGACGACAGATGAAGTCATGTTGTGCGAATTCTTTATCGAGCGCGAGTCGGTTGTCCCTGAGCACAGCCATATGAACGATCAGGTCGGCTACGTGATCTATGGCAAGCTTGAAATGACCATCGGTGATATGGTTCAGATATGCGATCCGGGCGACAGTTACGCTATTCCCGGTGGCGTTGTCCACAGCGCGCGCGCTCTGCAAGACACACTGGCAATCGACTCCTTCTCGCCGCCGCGCAACGATTACCGGACGGAAGCGCGCTGAGCGACACGATGGCGCGCTTCCGGTGGGAAGGTTGTTTCCCGGTTTTATAAACGATGGTAGAATCTTACGTGACGTATTGTTAGGCTAGGCTTGGGTAACGAGCGATGGATATTCAGCACCCACAACAACGACCCCAAAACCGCGTCCGCGAGCGAATTGCCGCGCGCCGGCAGCGTCAGATGGCGACCCGCGCCGAGCCGCGCCCGGACGATTACGACGCCGTCGTGCCCGCACCGCCGCGGACGATTGGCTGGGCGCGACAGCGCCCCCCCCAGGCGCCCTTTCGGGTGGACTCGTGGCGCGACCGTATTCAGCTCATCGGGCGCGATGCCGCGTGGTACGCGCTCCACCGTCCGTACCTGGCACAGGGAATCGGACTCCTGCTGGTGGGCTTGTTCGTCGTCTATATCCTGTCGCACGTGTTCACCGGGCGGGTGTTCCCGAATGTTTGGGCAGCGGGCGTGAACCTGGGCGAGATGACGGTTGAAGAAGCGAAAAATGCGCTGCGAGCCGCGTGGAGCAGCGACGTGCGGATTCAACTGGTCGACGACGAACGCACGTGGACGGTGTCGCCGCAAGACCTGGGCATGGAAATTGATACCGAGGCGACCGTGGCGGCGGCGCGCGGCGTGGGGATGGCGGGGATGCCCCTGGGCTACAGCGTCATGCCGGTGGTCAACCTCGATCTGTTCGTCGCGCAGAATTACCTGCTCGATCTGACCGCGGAAGCCAACTTCGCTGCCGCGAACGCGGGCTATCGCTGGGATGGCGACACGCTGGTGGGCGTCCCCGGGCGGGAGGGGCGCGTTCTGGACGTAGGGCGCACGGTGGAAAATCTGCGAACCGACCTGTCCGGCGTCGCGCATCGCCGGCAGTTAGCGCTTGTCATGGGCTTGCTGACGCCGGAAATCGTCGACCCGGAGCCGTATCTGGAACAGGCGCGCGCGGTGACGTCGCAGCCGTTTACGCTGACCGGGTACGATCCCTTCCGCGACGTATATCTCACCTGGTCAACCGACCGCGACACCTTCACGTCGTGGATTGAAGCGGGTACTGACGGACTGGCGCTCCGCGAAGGGGAGTTCTCCGCTTTTCTGGAGGCGCAAAATTCGACCCTGAACCCCGATTCGGAGGTCGACGTTCGCTATCTGGAACCGACAGAGACGATGGAGCGCGTCGAGCGGGCGATTCGTTCCGGCAGCGCGCGCGCCGATTTGCGTATTCGTTATCACCAGCGGCGTTATGAAATCGAGTCGGGCGACACCGGCTACCGCATCGCTCGGCGCGAGGGGATTCCGTTCTACGACCTGACGATGGCGAACCCCGGCGTGGACTGGGATCGGCTGCAGGTGGGGGACATTATTACCCTGCCCTCACGCGACATCACCCTTCCGTACGATCTTGTGCCCGGCAAGCGCATCGTCGTTGATCTCGACGCGCAGTATCTGATGGCGTTTGAAAATGGGCAGAAAATCTTTGAGTGGTACATTTCCTCCGGTATCGAGGACTTCCCCACGTCCCCTGGGATATTCCAGATTTTGACTCATACCGAGACCGCATTCGGCAGCACGTTCGAGTTGTGCGGTTCGTCGGGCTGCGGTCAATGGACGATGTACTGGTTTATGGGCATCTACGAAGCGGTGCCGGGGCTGATGAACGGTTTCCACGGCGCGGTCTTGCTCCCAAATGGCTATTATCTCGGTGACGGCAACGTGGGCTTTCCCTATACCTACGGCTGCATCATGTCCGAGAATGATGAAGCGCAGCAGCTTTACGCATGGGCAGATCAGGGAACCGTCGTCGAGATCATTTCCAGCGACTACCCGCCGGAGAGCGACCTTGCGCGACAAATGCTGGCGGCGCTGAACAGCAGGAACAGCAACGCCTGAGGCTTGTGCAAGTTGTACCAAATTAGCGCCTCGTGAGGGGAGATTAAGGACTCCATTACGTAGTCTGTCCTCATAAGGCGCTTTACGTTGCATTAACGCAATACGCGAAACTAACGACCGTGAATGCAGGCTGTAATAAATGTAACGCCTGTTAGATCTATCAGAACTGTTATTTGCGCCTGAACGAACTATCGATAGTTCCTTACAACACAAGTTGAAGGTGGTTGAAATACTTCGAAAGGTTGTTGACGGACGCCAGTTTTTTCGGCTATAGTTAGAATAGTTCCACCAAATAGACGTGTAGAGTGCATCAAAAAAGTATCATTGTAAAAACTTCTTCCCGCACTCTGCACAAACGTCTAGCGCCCCGTGAAAACGGGGCGTTTTTTTTGCAGCGTCCCCGCTCAGGAGCAGGCACGTGAAACGCATCAAACCCTACGGTACATGGGACAGCCCGATTTCATCGCGGTCGCTGGCATCGCGGCTGCGCCTTGCCGACGTTCAGTGGGACGGCGATGGCGATAGCCTCGTCTGGCTGGAGGGGCGCGGCAAGCAGGGCGTGCTCGTCGCGCAGCGCGGGCTGCAAGCCCCGCGCGAACTCACGATCGATCCGTCGGTGCGCGGCGGCATCGGCTATGGCGGCGGCGATGTTACCGTCGCTCAGGGGCAGATCTTCTTTTCCGGCGCGGATGGGCGCTTATATCGCCAAGCCCTCGGTGGCGGCACGGCGAAACCGATAACGCCTGCCTTTGGCAGGCTGGCGTCGCCCGCGGTCTCGCCGGACGGGCGCTGGGTGGTCTACGTCCATCACGATGACAACGTCGACGGCTTGGCGCTGGTCGATGTGCCGGGTGAACTGTGGTCTCGCAAGCTGGTCTACGGCTCGGATTTTTATATGCAGCCGGTCTGGCATCCGGGCGGCACGCAGATCGCTTACGTCGCCTGGGATTTTCCGAACATGCCGTGGGATGGCACGGAGCTGCGGCTGGCAACCCTGGAGTCCGACAGCGGCGGCGTTCCCGTCGTCGCGTCGACGCAAACGCTTGCCGGGGACGCTGCCACCGCGATATTCCAACCCACCTTTTCGCCCGACGGACGCACGCTGGCTTATGTCAGCGATGCCGAGGGTTGGGGACAGATATATCTGTACGATCTTGTCAGCAAAGCGCACTCGCGCCTGACCGATGCCCCTGCCGAGCACGGCACGCCCGCGTGGCAGCAGGGCGCGCGTATGTACGGCTGGACGCACGACAGCCGCGCGATCTACAGCGTGCGAAACGAACAGGGGTTTTTCAGCCTGTGGCGGATTGATGTTCGGACACGTGAAGCGCGGCGGGTGAAGGCGTTGGACGAGTACACTCACCTGCATCAGATTTCGGTTTCGCCGACACGCGACGCCGTGGCGCTGCTGGGGTCGTCGGGGGCGATCACCGAGCGGGTCATCAGCGTCGAGCCGGGGGACATGGACGTTCCCATCCAGCTTTCAAGCGAGCCGGGTGCACCGCACGGGATGAGCGTTCTGGTCGAGACGCCGCGCGGCGTGTGGATTCATAAGCGGTCGAGCGCCGAAAATCTGCCCGCGGCGCAGGTGTCGACTCCGCAGCCGGTGGAATGGACGAGCTTCGACGGTGGAACCGCCTACGGGCTTTATTATGCGCCCGTGAGCGAGTACTTCGAGAGTCCAGGCAAGCCGCCGCTGATCGTCTACGTCCACGGCGGACCGACCTCGCAGGCGCGCGCCATGCACTCGCCCAACGCCCAGTTTTTCGCCACGCGCGGCTGCGCGGTGCTGGAAGTCAATCATCGCGGCGGCACGGGTTACGGCAAGGCGTATCAGGAAATGCTGCGCGGCTCGTGGGGCATCTACGACGTAGAGGACAGCGCATCCGGCGCGGCGGCGCTGGCAGAGCGCGGGCTGGCGGATGCGGCGAAGCTGGTCATTATGGGCGGCAGCGCGGGCGGTTACACGGTGCTGCAATCGCTGGTCGCCAAGCCGGGCTTTTACAAAGCGGGCGTGTGCTACTACGGCGTGACCAACCAGTTCACGCTGACGCTGGACTCCGAGTTCAAGTTCGAGTCGCGCTACAACGATTATCTGCTCGGCGCCCTGCCGGAAGCAGCCGATGTTTACCGCGAGCGCTCGCCGCTGTTTCACGCCGACAAGATTGTCGATCCGGTCCTTTTGTTTCAAGGCACCGAGGACAAAGTCGTGCCGCGCGAGCAGGCAGAGAGCATCGTCGCCGCGCTGCGCGCGCGCCGGGTGCCTCA
>CALMDI010000726.1 GCA_937864975.1 uncultured Chloroflexota bacterium
CAGCGGGATCGCCTTCGATGATATCTACTACTTTGTCCGCGCGACCGAAGGTCAGGGGGCGAACTGGGACGAGGTGCCGGAAGACATCAAGCGCACGTTCGACCGGCTTGGCATCCCCGAAGCAGAGCAGAAATTTCTCCAGGGCGTGACCGCGCAGTACGAGTCGGAAGTGGTCTATCACAGCATTCGCAAGGATCTTGAAGCGAAGGGCGTGATTTTCACCGACATGGACTCGGCGCTCCGCGATTATCCCGATCTGGTCAGGGAATACTTCGGCACCATCATTCCGTCGTCGGATAATAAGTTCGCGGCGCTCAACTCGGCGGTCTGGTCGGGTGGCTCGTTCATCTACGTGCCGAAGGGTGTGAAGGTGGAAATGCCGCTTCAGGCGTATTTCCGCATCAACACGCAGAGCATGGGGCAGTTCGAGCGCACGCTGATTATCGTGGACGAGGATGCCTACGTGCATTACGTCGAAGGCTGCACTGCGCCGACCTATAGCAAGGACAGCCTGCACAGCGCGGTCGTCGAGATCATCGTGAAAGATGGCGGACGCTGCCGCTACACGACGATCCAGAACTGGTCGAACAATGTTTACAACCTCGTCACCAAACGCGCGATTGCCTACAAAAACGCGACGATGGAATGGGTCGATGGCAACCTCGGCTCCAAAGTGACGATGAAGTATCCTGCCGTCCTTCTGGCGGGTGAAGGCTCCCACGGTGAAGTGCTGTCGATTGCCTTTGCGGGTGAGGGACAGCATCTCGACGCGGGCGCGAAGATCACGCATCTCGCGCCGAACACGACGAGCCAGATCATCAGCAAGTCGATCAGCAAGGATGGCGGTCGTGCGAGCTACCGCGGTCTGTTGAAGGTCGTTGAAGGCGCGGATAACGTTAAGAGCAATGTCGTCTGCGACGCGCTGCTTCTGGACGACCGCAGCCGTTCGGACACTTATCCGACGATGGAAATCGATGCCAAGCGCGTGACAATGGGGCATGAAGCCTCCGTAAGCCGCATCGGCGAGGATCAACTGTTCTACGCGATGAGCCGTGGTATGAGCGAGGACGAAGCCAACGCCATGATCGTCAACGGATTCATCGAGCCGCTTGTCAAAGAGCTGCCGATGGAGTATGCGCTGGAATTGAACCGTCTCATCCAGATCCAGCTTGAAGGCTCGATTGGGTAACGGATTCACCCCCTAAGCTCTTTTACCCCACCCCCATTCCCCCTCCCCGACTTCAGGGAGGGGGAATCTGGGAACAACGCTTCCAGGCACTCCCTCCCCGAATTCGGGGAGGGAGGCGGAGGGTGGGGTTCTTCACTAAACGAAACCTGAGGAGAAGCTCCCTGTGGTTGTTGCACGAAAGCGGCGCGCGGCGAGACCTGCCGAGCCGGTCTACACCGAAGCGGATGTAACGGCGCTGAGTACAGCGCATGATGAACCCCTGTGGCTGCGCGAAAGTCGCCTCGCCGCGTGGGATTTGTATCAAGACCTGCCGATGCCGTCGCACACCGATGAAGATTGGCGACGGACGGCTTACCGGCATATCACTT
>CALMDI010000727.1 GCA_937864975.1 uncultured Chloroflexota bacterium
TGAGCGCCTTTAAAATCCGGGCAGGACAATCCGCGCCTCCACGATGCGAAGGTTGTCGAACGCGATATCGACGTTCGCTTCGCCGTCGTCACCCGCCGCCGCGACAATCATCCCGGCGAAGCCAGCCGAATACAACCGGTCGCGCGCTTCACCCACGAACTGGTCGTTGACGTACAGCGCCAGATAATCGTCCACACAAATCGCGCGGAGGGTGTTGAGGCTCTGATCGCGGCGGATCGCATCCGAGCGTGTGAACTCGACCAGCGGCTCGACGCCATCCCCCGACGAACGCCGGATTGACCAGTAGCCATCCCCGCTAATCAGGAAATAGTAGCCGTCGCCATCATTGCTCGGATCGGCGCGGCACATGACGCCATAAGCATTGTTGCTGTCGTCCGACTGCTGCTGCGCCTGTACCTCGATCATCACGTTGTCGTGCATCGCGGCGTTCAGCCCCCAGATGTAGCCGCTCCCCCGCGCCTGCATCCGGTAAACACCCGCTTCGACACGCGCATCCGTGCCACGCTCCGTACTTTGATAGCGTTCCCATGCGAACGACTGGCTGAAATCCTGCTCGAGAAGCACATCCCCAAGGCGATATTCGTAGCCTGGCTTGCCCTGACACCCTGCGAGCGCCCCCAGTAGCAGGACGCCAATCCAGAAACGCATCATCACGCACCGCTCGTTCGACGGAAGCCACCATCATACCTCGAAATAAAACAGCCCCGGCTCGTCGACCGGGGCTGTTCTGGAGGGTCGGGTTCAGCGGCAGCGTTAGAGATCGATGGCAACCGCTTCCCAGATGGTGAGATCATCAAAAATTACGTCCGCGTTGCCGCTTTCCGTCGCGGCGATGGCAAGCCCGGCATAACCGGTACTGTAGGTTGTGTCGGTGACTTCGGCAAGAAGCTGGTCGTTGGCATACAGCGCCAGATAATCGTCAATACATACGGCGCGAATGGTGTTTGTGTCAATGCCATCGCGAACCGCTTCGGACATCGTCCAGTCCACCAGCGGTACCACGCTGTCGCCCATGCCAACTCGAATGGAGTAATAGCCCGCGCCGGTCACCATGAAGTAGTAGCCGTCACCATTGTTACTCGTATCCGCGCGGCACATCACGCCGAAACCGTTTTCCACGAAAACACTCATGGGTGTCGCGCTCACTTCCAGGACGACATCGCTGTGTTCCTGTGCGTTTAAGCCCCACACGAAACCAGGATTCATGGTCGATGCGCGGTACGCACCGTCTTCAACGCCGATCATCACGCCCGATGGGCTGGAATAGTTTTCCCAGGCATTCACGCTGTCAAATTCCTCGACCAGCAGGGGCTGACCGGTGATGATATTCACCGTCGGTTCCATGACCAGATCGCTTGCCGCCACGGGCAGCACGGCAAGCAACACAATGAACGGAGCCATGAGGCAGATGAGAAGGGTGGATTTCGTGATCATGTGACCTTTGTCCTATTGTGGTTCGGTTGTCTTACGCTTGCGTGTTACGAAGACAACAAGACAATAACAATCATTTCTCAAGTAAACATAGTGCCGTAGATCGGGTGGAAAACTTAAGATTCAGAGTTGTTTCAGGGTTCTAACACAACGCAATCTAAATGAAAGCGAATTAAGCGAAGAAAGTTTAGAGGGGGTAAACCTTGTGGTGAGACTCAGTCATAAGACGGCAGTTGCTAAAATTCCTTTGCCGTCTCGATTTGCTCTAGTGTATAATCGCAGTGAGTGGTCGCTGTAAGCGAAGACAATGTCGAGGGGTACTCAGTAAAGCGCTCATGATTGAGGTCATTATTGACAGCATCCGCGTCAGTTTAATGTCGCAGCATCGCATTGTCGTGCTGAAAGATAACACCGGTGACCGTTATCTTCCGATCTGGATTGGTCCGTGCGAAGCGGACGCGATCACGGTCGAGCTTCAGGAAATGCCGCCGCAGCGCCCCCTGACCCACGACCTGCTCAAATCCGTCGTCCGCGAGTTGGGCGGTAACGTCGTTCACATCCTCATCAACGATTTACGGAATGACGTGTACTACGCGCGGATCGTGGTCGACGTGAACGACAAACAGATTGAGATTGACTCGCGTCCGAGCGACGCGATTGCCCTCGCCGTACGTACCAAAGTGCCAATTTTCGTCGCGGACGTGGTGATGGATAAAGCCGCCATTGAGCCGGATGAGGACGTCGAAGCCGAAGGTCCGATCCGCGAGGACGAAATGGACGAAGGGCGATTGAGCGCCTTTCAGGATTTCGTCAACTCGCTCGACCTCGACGATTTAGACGATGAGGAAGAGTAGGTCGCGCCGCACGCTCTAATCCCTCGCGAGCGCGACAGCCGCTCGCGGCGTGGGAGATCACCTGACCCGTCACGAGATGGTGCGCTCAGAGCGCGCCGTTTTGTTTATTCAGCAGCAGGTGGCGATGTCTAATCAATCGTATCCAGTCAAGAGCGGCGGAGCAGCCCTTTTTTCCGGGCAAATTCCGTACAGCCAGGAAGCAGAAGAAGCCGTGATCGGGGCGGTTCTGGTGAATCCAGAAGCGTTCCTGGCGGTTGCCACCTTCCTGAAGGCGGACGATTTCTACATTCTGCGCCACACGACCATCTGGGAAGCGCTGCTTCGCATCAGCGACCGCAACGAGAGCATCGATTATCTGACGCTGCAAGAAGAACTGCGCGCCCTGGGTCGGCTGCAAGACATCGGCGGTCCCGCGTTCCTGACGCAGCTTATCAACAGTATGCCAACGTCGATGCACGCCGAGATTTACGGGCGCATCGTCGAGCGCGCGGCGATTCGCCGCCGCCTGTTGAGCGCCGCCGACGAGATTAAAGCGCTGGCGCTGGACGAAGAGATGGCGATTGAAAAGGTCACCGACGAGTCGGAGTCGCGCCTGTTCCGCGTGACCGAGCGCAATCTGCGCCGCGACCTCGTCCCGATGCGCGAAGCCATCAGCGAATACTTCGACCTGATCGAGTATCTGATGCAGCATCAGGACGAGCCGCTTGGGCTGCCAACCGGCTTTCGCGACCTGGATAATTTGCTCGGCGGTCTCCAGCGCTCCGACCTGCTGATCTTCGCAGGACGCCCCGGTATGGGCAAGAGCAGCTTCCTGCTCTCGGTCGCCCTGAACGCCGCGCGTGATTACGGGGCAAGAACCGCCATCTTCACGATGGAAATGGGACACGAGCAGATCACCCAGCGCTTTGTCTCGATGGAAACGGGCATCAACACGCAGCGCCTGCGTACCGGGCAGCTTGACCAGCGCGAGTGGTCGCGTTTCGTGCAGGCGAGCGGGCGGCTGGCAACCCTGCCCATTTTCATTGACGACACGCCGGCGCTAACGCCGCTTCAGCTTCGCACCAAGTGCCGCCGTCTGGCGCACGAATTCGGTCTCGACCTCGTGATCGTCGACTACATGCAGTTGATGAGCGCGGGCGGGCAGTACGAGAACAACCGCGTGCAGGAGATCAGTTACATCAGCCGCGCGCTGAAAGAACTGGCGCGCGAATTGAACGTTCCGGTGTTCTCCGCCGCGCAGCTTTCGCGCGCGGTCGAGCAGCGGCAGGACAAGCGCCCGCAGCTCAGCGACCTGAGAGAATCGGGGTGTCTGGCAGGCGATACCCTCGTCTATCTACCCCAATCCGGTATTTCGGTGCCCATCCGTAAGTTAGCAGGCACGGACGGCTTCCCGATTCTGGCGATCAACCCATACACATACAAGCTGGAAACAGCAGACGTGAGCCATGCATTCTGTACGGGCATCAACCCTGTTTATAAACTGACGACGCGGTCAGGGCGCGCCATTCGCGCGACTGCGAATCATAAATTCCTCACGGTTTGCGGATGGAAGCGGCTTGACGAACTCGGTCAGGGCGACCATATTGCCGTGACCGGTACTCAATGGGAAATGATTAAGGCAAGCCCTCCCCGACTTCAGGACGGTGACACGCAAGCGGCAGCGCATTCAGGTACTCCCTCCCCGAAATCGGGGAGGGAGACAGAGGGTGGGGTTGCGCCTTCATCAGACCTAGCGCCAGTGTTGCTAAGCGACATCTATTGGGACGAGATTGCGTTTATCGAGGCTGATGGCGAAACAGGTGTTTACGATTTGACGGTGCCAGGATTAAGCAATTTCGTCGCCAACAGCATGATTGTCCACAACAGCATCGAGCAGGACGCGGATTTAGTGATCTTTCTGTATCGCGATGTGATCTATAATGAGGCGACGGAATTTCCAAACCGCGCCGACCTCATCATCGCCAAGCATCGCAACGGTCCGACCGGCGTTGTCTCGCTGCATTTCGAGAAATCGCTGACGAAGTTCTCCGACGCGCGCACGCAAACCATCGATCTGAGTGGGTTATGACCGACAAGTTTGATGGCTTCCCGAAACACAACGGCAAGCCCACGCCACTACCGGCAGCTTTTTTCAGCGATCTGCTGCCGCTCATCGACGATCTTGCCGAGCTGAAGGTGACGCTGTTCCTGTTCTGGGCGCTGTTCCAGAAGGAAGGGCGTTACCGCTACCTGCGCCGTCGCGATTTCGCCAGTGACGGCGCGCTCATGCGCGGGCTGACTGCCGCCGCCCCCGACGTTTCGCCGGACGAGACGCTCGACGCCGCGCTGGAAGGCGCCTGCGAGCGCGGCACTATTCTGTGCGCGGAAGTAAAAACGCCCCACGGCGTTGACCTGCTCTACTTTGTCAATACGGTCATTGGTCGCGCCGCGATTGAGCAGCTTGAGGCAGGCGCGTGGAAACCCGGCGACGCGGCAAACCCGGTCGAAATTCTGCCGCAGCGTCCCAACGTGTATCAACTGTATGAAGATAATATCGGTCCGCTCACGCCGATGATCGCGGAAGCGCTCAAAGATGCCGAGCGCGACTATCCGGCGCTCTGGATTGAAGAAGCGGTGCGGGTCGCGGTCGAAGGCAACGCGCGCAACTGGCGCTACATCCTCGCCGTGTTGGAGCGCTGGCGCACAGAAGGAAGGTCGCGTGAAGCCGCAGAGAAGCCTGTTCAACCCGATGGACGACGATACATCTCTGGAAAATACGCCGACTTCATCGAGCACTAGCCCATCGGAACTCTGCCAGCTTTGCGGGCAGGCGTCCATCTGCGGTGGCATGGGAGTCGTGCGCTACGACCTGCCCGTCGAGCATCCCGACTTCGGCAAGCTGTTTCGCTGCCCCAATTACCGCGTCAATCTGGATGGGGAGCGGCAGGAAAAACTGCGCCGTCTCAGCAACCTGCACACGCAGTCGGACAAAACGTTTGACACCTTCCGCACCGATCTGCCGATGTGGACGCCCGCGCAGCAGCAGTCCCTCTCGACCGCGAAGCGCGTATCGCAAGCCTACGCCGAGCGGCTGGACGGCTGGCTGCTGCTGGAAGGCACTTACGGCTGTGGCAAGACGCATCTCGCCGCGGCGGTCGGCAACGCACGCCTCGAACACGGCGACACGGTTCTTTTTATCACCTCGCCCGACCTGCTGGATCACCTGCGCGGCACGTATGGTCCAACATCCGAGATCAATTACGACGAAATGTTCGATCGCGTGCGGAATGCGCCCGTCCTGATTATTGACGATCTCGGCGTCGAGAATCCCAGCCATTGGGCGCAGGAGAAGCTGTTCCAACTGCTGAATTACCGTTACAGCCGCCATCTGCCGACCGTGCTTACGACCAATGCCGACCTCGACCTGCTCGACCCGCGCATTCGCTCGCGCCTGCTGGACGAGAGCATGATCCACCGGGTCAAGATTTCCGCGCCAGACTTTCGTACGCCGGTGCAAACCCAGCGCGACCGGCTCTCGAACCTGACGATGTACGCCGACATGATGTTCGAGAATTTCGATACGTCTACGGGCGTCACGCCGGAAGATCGTCAGAATCTGGAACGTGGAATGGCGGTCGCTCGCGGCTATGCCAAAGACCCGCGGGACTGGCTGGTGCTCATGGGTCCGTTCGGCTGTGGCAAGACGCATCTCGCCGCCGCCATTGCCAACGACTTGCAGCAGCGCGGCGCGGACGTGGTTTTCGTCACGGTACCCGACCTGCTCGACTATCTCCGCATGACGTACAATCCGGGCACGACCAGCACGTTTGAGGGACGTTTTCAGACCGTCCGCAACGCCTCGGTCTTAGTTCTGGACGACGTGGGCACGGAGAGCGCCACGCCGTGGGCGAAGGAAAAGCTGTTTCAGATCATCAATCACCGCTACGTCGCCCGGATGCCAACGATTCTCACAACTGCCAAGCAGGTCGAAGAGCTTGACCCGCGCATTCGCTCGCGCCTGCTCGACCGGCGGCGCTGCCTGGTGTTCGCCATTACGGCTCCGGCATACGTGAACCGTATCTACCGGAAGTGAGACACCACCCTGAAAGGGCGCGACTCTACCCTGGCTCCGGTCACGATTACCCCATACAAGCGGCGCTATCGCGGCGACGTGCGCGGGCTGGTCGTTCACAGCTACCGCATTCACAGTCATCTTGACTGGCAGGATACCGACCAGTGGCTCGAATCGGATGACGTGTCAATCCGCTTGGCATGGGCGGGTGGGCGGCTTGTCGGCGTCATGGGCACCTCGTCGCCGCTTCATCATACCTGCTGGCTGCGGCTCGCGGCTGTCCACGACGACGTTGAGCCTCAGCCCGTTCTGAATTCTCTGTGGGCAGATTTGGCATATGAGCTTCGCGCCTTGACCGTTCATACCGTGGCGCTGCTCGTCCTGCGCGACTGGATCGCGCGTTATGCGCCGGAATTAGGCTTTCGCTATCAGGAAGATATCGTTACGCTGCGGCGCGCAAACCTCCCGCCGCCCGATCTGGAAGCCACCGACCTGACGATCCGTGCGACGACGCCCGACGACATCGAGACGATGACACGCATCGACCAGGCGGCGTTTACACCGCCGTGGCAGCTTACAATCTCTGAGCTGCGGCAGGCGGAGCGCGCCTCGGCGATTTGCACGGTTGCCCTGCGCGAGAACGCGCTGCTTGGCTATCAACTGAGCACGTTGTACTTCGATGGAGCGCACCTGGCGCGGCTGGCAGTCGATCCCTCGGCGCAGGGACGCGGCGTTGGGCGCGCGCTGCTCATCGACCTGCTTCAACGGCTCGACCGCCGCAGCATTCACAGCGCGACCGTCAATACGCAGGCGAGCAATACCCGGTCGCAGCGCCTGTACGCGGGCTTCGGCTTCGAGCGCAACGGCTACGACCTGCCGGTGTGGTTTGCAAAACTTTAGGTTCGAGCGACGACGCGCGACGTTCGAGCAAAGGTAAGCGCAGAGTACTCCTGTGTTTTCACCCAACTCCGTTTCTGCCAAACTGAAGTGGTCTACCGCAACCGCCGAGACAGGCGAAAATCCAATGAACTTTGAACGCATTACCATTAACCCACATCAGATGGGTGGCGTACCCTGTATTCGCGGGCTGCGTATCCCTGTCGCAACGGTGGTGAGCATGGTTGCTGAGGGAATGACCCGCGAGCAAATTCTTGATGCCTATCCCGACCTCGTGCCGGACGATATTTATCAGGCGCTTCTGTACGCCGCTGAAGCGGTGCGTGAGCGCCAGCTTCCTCTTGTCTATCGCCCGTGAAATTCTTGATTGATAATGCGCTGTCGCCGTCTCTTGCCACAGGCTTGACAGAAGCTGGTCACGACGCAATTCATGTGCGAGAGATTGGACTCCAGGCTGCCGACGATGCAGAGATTCTAATTCGTGCTGGCTAGGAAGGGCGGGTAGTGGTCTCGGCGGATACTGATTTCGGTGTGCTCTTGGCGCAGCGCCAAGAATTGGAACCATCCTTCATTTTGTTCCACCGACGAGCGCTACATATCCCCAGGCGACAACCCCCCATGAGTCTTGATAATTTGCCAACCCTGGTTGAGGAACTTAACGCGGCCTGCGTCGCTGTCATTGAGGTGGATCGTATTCGTGTCCGTCGCCTGCGCATTGGAAGATCAATTGAGAAAGTAGATTTATTGTGACGGACAAATCGCTATTGTGGCCCCCGCTTACCCCTCTTAGAATGGCTCGTCTTCCTCATTATCCTCATCATCGGGCGCGGGCTGCATGTTTCGGAGCCGCGCCAGCAAGCCGCTGTAACGCTCGGCAACCTTGTTATTCTTGACCGCGATCCCAACGGCGCGGCGGCTGCCCACCAGCACCACCAGCTTTTTGGCGCGTGTAATCGCCGTATAGAGCAGGTTCCGCTGAAGCATCATGTAATGCTGCGTCAAAATGGGAATCACGACGACCGGGTACTCCGATCCCTGGCTGCGGTGCGTCGAGATGCAGTAAGCGTGGCGTAGCTGGTCGAACTCACTCCACTCG
Organism: uncultured Chloroflexota bacterium; assembly: GCA_937864975.1. GTDB lineage: Bacteria > Chloroflexota > Anaerolineae > Aggregatilineales > Phototrophicaceae > ZC4RG36. The sequence goes on from CALMDI010000727.1 coordinate 8,351, forward strand.
TAGTCCACCATCATGCCGTCGTCCATCATGACCTGAATGAAGCCGTCCTCGAAGTCGATGCCATAAATCCGCCCGATGTCGCCGTTGAAGACTTCCTTGTCGTAGTTGTTGCGAATCTGCATGACCTTGTCGCCCGCGCGGAAAAGCTTGCCGCCGAACAGTTTTTCGGCGCGGCGCGCGTCGCCGTTCAGCGCCTTTTGCAGCATCAGATTCAAAGCATCCACGCCCGCGGGACCGCGGTACATCGGCGCGATTACCTGCACGTCGCGAATTGGATCGACACCAAATTTCGCGGGCAGTCGATTCTGGACGACGTCGACCACCAGTTCCGCCGCCTTTGCCGGGTCGTCCGCGCCGAAGAAATAGAAGTCGCTGCTGCTGTTATCCATGAACGGGTCTTCGCCCTGGTTCACGCGGTGCGCGTTGACGACGATATAGCTGTCCCGTTCCTGCCGGAAGATGGTGTCGAGGCGTGTCACGTGCGCCAGATCGCCGTCGATGACGTCGCGCAGCACGTTGCCCGCGCCGACGGACGGGTGACCCGATTCGGCGGCTTCCTCGATTCCACGCTGGATCGCTACTCCGAGATCGTGGGGTTCCTTGGGCTCCTGATCTATCTGCTGGGAACGCCCCATGCGCGATTGGGGAGTAGCCTCGTGTTCGTCGCGGCGGCG
>CALMDI010000728.1 GCA_937864975.1 uncultured Chloroflexota bacterium
CGCCGAGGCGTTGAAGCAGAGCCTTTTCCGGCGGGCAGCCAAGGTCAATCATCGTCTGCCGCATGTGGCTGCCCTCGGCGAGAAAGTACGTTCCCGCGTCGAACAACTCCCGATAATACTGCCGCCAGATCGGGTAGCTCTTCGGGTATTCGGAAAGGTCATAACCGTAGAATGACGTTATCAGAGGAACGCGAAATCGATTCAGGATGGGTAATGCGTAATACCCCGCACGCCCGAAGTGAGCGTGAATTAAATTCACCCCTACCTGCTTCATCCGGCGCGCAAGCACGGCGCTCGTCGTATGGTTCAAGCGTTCCAGAGCGTAAGCGCTGGCGGTCGCCAGCCGATGTCCGAGCGGCTCCACACGCAACTGCGGGACGGCTTGAACGTATCGATCACTGCGCGTGATAACGTCGTCATCGCGCCGCGTCCAGGCAAAAACGCGCGATTCGTAGGCGCTGATGCTCTGAATCTGGCTCACCAGCCAGCTTGAACTCAAATAGGAGACGAGGAAGTGCGCGATCACGCGCCGACGAAGGGCGGGCAGGCGCTCGCGATGACCCGGCGGACTCATCACAGCCCTTATGCGCTTTGCACGACGAGGCGCAGCGGAGCGCTTTCATAGTTGTAGCAGAAGCCAACGCACGGCGTGAGCCGCCGTATGAGCGGCACATTGTAATAGCCGGGGACGACACCTTCCCACAGATGCAAGCGTGCTTCCGGGCGATCCGGGTCGTCAAGCGGCGTGTAAAACATCCGGTAACGACGCGGCGCTCGGAGCAGCGCCTCATCCATCGATACCGAGAGCCAGACATTGCTCATGGCGTCGAACGTTTCCCAGCGTCCGTCGATCAGCACTTCAATCCAGGTATGCGCGCCGGTTTCAAATTCCATCATGCGCCACGTCAGCCCCAACGCCTCCGCGATGTCGGCTTCCGCGTAGCTGTACGTCACGCAGTGAGCGCGCTCCTGCGAGAGAAACTCGGTCAGCGATTCGACGGTCGTCGGCACTTCGCCATAAGGCTTGGAGATGTGCGTCACGTACATCGCAAACGTCGCCGCGAGTCTCGTTTCATGATCGATTTTCCAGAGGCTGCTCAGCCGGTCGCGGTTCCTCTCGTAATAGGCGGTAACACGCGCCAGCGCATCGGCGTTGCTGGTCGCCTGAGCGGTCATCCGCTGAAGGGTCGGCATGACCGCCATGTAAGCCGGATCGGATGGATCGGGTTGAGACGATATTTCGTCCGACGCCTGTACGATCACCAGAGACCCCGGGAGCGACACGGCGCAGAGCAGGATGAGGGCAATAGTCAGGGTGCGGCGAGCGAAGCGCATGGATGTCAGTCCTCTTGTGTAACATCAGTTTACTCGGAGTGGGCGGTCGTCGGCAACGGCGCTGCGGAATTTTCGCGACTCGATGCCACGGTCAATCCCACCTCAATTTCTTAAGCCTGCAATCCCATCGACCGCGATTATTCTAGAGTGGCAACGGAGTGTCGCCGACGCTTTCGGAACTAGGAGTTCAAACTCACCTGTGCTAGACTTACCTCGTGACCAAGCGGCAGGAATTTGCCGGTGCGATGCGGGATGCCCGCCTGTTCCTGAGACCCGCGCGGAGTAGCTTCGAATCGACCCCCGGATGACCGTCGACCGAGCGCTTCAGGTTTAAACATCGCATGTGTGGAATCGTTGGCATTTATCATCTGAAGCAAGGCGCGGTCGCTGCGCGGTGCGTGCTTAACGCCGCGCACGTAATTCGCCATCGCGGTCCCGACGGCGAGGGCTACCTGCTCGTGAACACCACGAGCGGTGAGTGCAGCCTGCGAAACGGACCGGATACCCCATCGAATATTTCCGCCGAGGATATTACGGCGCCTGTCGGCTTTTCACCCGACCTCGTGCTGGGGCACCGGCGGCTGGCGATCCTTGATCTGTCGCCGGGCGGACATGAGCCGATGACCGTCTCCAACCGCCGCGTGTGGATCACCTTCAACGGGGAAATTTACAACTATCTTGAGCTGCGCGAAGAACTGCGCGCGCGCGGGTGTGCATTCCACACCGAGTCCGACGTCGAAGTGCTGCTGCAGGCGTATAACGTCTGGGGTGTGGCGTGTTTAGAGCGCTTCGTCGGCATGTTCGCGTTCGCGCTCTGGGATCAGGATCGCCGCTGTCTGTGGTGCGTGCGCGACCGCTTCGGCGTTAAACCCT
>CALMDI010000729.1 GCA_937864975.1 uncultured Chloroflexota bacterium
ATCGTCCGCGCCATCGCCGCGACCGGCTACGACGGCTTCATCGGACACGAGTTTTTCCCGAAAGGCGAGCCGCTTGCCGCGCTGAAGGCGGCATTTGACCTGTGTAATAGTGCTACCAAAGGCGAGTGACGAATGAATGATCGCGGATTGGCAATTTCAAAAATCGTGACTGTACCCGTGCGCGAAGCCTTTCGGCATGAGGCACTAGACTTTACAAACTGGCTAGAGCAAAACATTGAAAGTCTATCTGACCGTCTCGGCTTCGAACTAACCGTACTCGAACGTGAAAAAACAGTCGGCGATTTTCACGTCGATTTACTTTGTCAGGATATAGACGGTAATCGGGTGATTATCGAGAATCAGCTTGAGAGGACTAATCATGATCATTTAGGAAAGGTACTCACATATTTGGTCAATCTGGATGCAAAGATTGCTATCTGGGTCACAACAGAACCGCGCCTTGAGCATCAGCGCGTTATCGATTGGCTCAATGAGAATACAGGCGAAGACATTGCATTTTATCTCGTGAGGGTTGAAGCAATCCGAATCGGAGAGTCTCCATACGCGCCTCTCTTTACTGTGCTGGCAAAACCAGATCATCAGACAAAGGAAACAGGCGCGTTAAAACAAGAATTAGCCGAAAAAGATGTTGCGGAACGGCATAATAAGCGCATGAATTTTTGGGCGAGATTACTCGAAACCAGTAAGAGCCGGACGCAACTCGGCGTGAATCGTTCACCGACCAAAGACCACTGGCTTTCCGTCAGTACAGGTCGAAGTGGAATCGGTTTCAATTATCTCATAATGAAGGACGGAGCCGCCGTCGACCTGTACATAGATGTGGGCGATAAAGAAAAGAACAAAGCTATTTTCGACGCATTGTATAGTCAAAAGGAAACAATTGAACTTGAGTTCGGTGACAGTTTGGACTGGCGAAGAATGGATAACAAGCGGTCATCGCGTGTTGTAATGCCGCTCCTCGGTGGCAATCTCAACGACGCAAGTACTTGGGATGCTATTCAAGCAGCGATGATTGAAGCCATGATTAAGTTTGACCGCACATTTCGCAAGCGCATCGCAGAGTTAACTATCAGATAGAAGGCACGAAACAAATGCTTGTACCTCTCTCATGGCTCAAAGAGTTCGTTGACATCGACATTCCCGCCGAACTGCTGGCGGAACGGCTGACGCTGGCGGGTTTGGAGGTCGGGCACATCACCTACCTTGGCGTGCCGCAGCAGACGGTCGAAGGCGTGCGCTACCCGGCGTCCGATCATCTCGTCTGGGATCGGGAAAAGCTGCTGTGGGGCGCGATCCGTGAGGTGAAGCCCCACCCCAACGCCGACCGCCTCGTGCTGGCGATGGTCGATTTTGGCGGCGCGGAACTCGAACAATGCGTCACCGGCGCGCCGAACCTGTTCGACTATAAGGGACAGGGCGAGCTGTCGCAGCCGCTGTACACCGCCTTCGCCGCCGAGGGCGCGGAAGTCTGGGACGGGCACAGCGACGAGCCGAAGCGCATGATTCTGAAGGAGAAGGCGCTGCGCGGTATCCCGAACCGAAGCATGGTCTGCTCGGAGAAAGAGCTTGGGCTGTCGGAGAGCCACGAGGGCATCATCCTGCTGCACGACTCGCGCGGCTTCGCGCCCGGAACCCCGCTTCAGGACGTGCTCGGCGACGTGGTGTTCGAAGTCGAGTTCACGCCCAACCTCGCCCGCGCCATGAGCATTCTCGGCATCGCGCGCGAAGCCGCGGCGATTCTGGATAAGCCGCTGCGCGAGCCGTCCTATGACGTCGTCATGCAGGGCACGCCTATCGAAAAGGCGGTTCGCCTTGAAATCCGCGAGCCGGAACTCAACCCGCGTTTCACGCTGGGGCTGATCTCGAACGTCACGATTCAGCCGTCGCCGGAGTGGATGCAGTGGCGGCTGCGCCTTATCGGGCAGCGACCGATCAACAATATTGTCGATGCGACCAATTACGTCATGTTCGAGGTCGGTCAGCCGCTCCACGCCTTCGACTATGACCGGCTCGTGGAGCGCGCGGGCGGCGTGCCGACCCTTATGACGCGCCTGCCGGAGCCGGGGGAAACGCTCCAGACGCTCGACGGCGTGACGCGCAAGCTCGACCCGCACACCATTCTCGTGACCGATACGGCGGGCGCGCTCAGCCTGGGCGGGATTATGGGCGGCGAAGATTCAGAGATTGGTGACGACACGCGGAACGTGCTGCTGGAAGCGGCAGCGTGGAATTTCATCAATATCCGCCGCACCATGTCCTCGCAGAAACTCCACACCGAGGCAGCCGCGCGCTTCAGCCGCGGCGTCCATCCCAGTCAGGCGCTTCTCGGTCAGCGGCGCGGCATCGAGTTGATGCGGCAGATCAGCGGCGGCACGGTGGCGCAGGGCATCCTCGACGTATACCCGAACCCACCGGAGCCTGTCCGGGTGGACTTACCGATCGCGGAAATCCAGCGGATCATGGGCATCGAGTTCACAGTCGAAATGGCGTCAGAAATCCTGCGGCGCTTGCGCTTCGAGGTGACGGTCGCGGGCGATACCCTGCACGTCACCGTCCCCGATTTCCGTCTGGACATCGGTACAGGGATTGTTGGGCAGGCGGATTTGATCGAAGAACTGGCGCGCATTCACGGCTACGATCAGATTCCCGATACGATCATCGCGGACAGGATGCCACCTCAGCGCCGCAATGCCCCGCTGGAAGGCGAGGAACAGTTGCGCGATCTGCTGGTGGCGCTCGGCTTGCGCGAGAACATCAGCTATCGCCTGACGACGCCGGAGCGCGAGGCGATGCTCGTGCCGCCGGGGATGCCGTCGAGCCTGCCCGACGCGGGTTACGTCGAGCTTGCCAACCCGATCTCGCCGGACAAGAGGGTCATGCGTCACACGCTGCTGGTCAACCTGCTCGAAAACGCGCGTGCCAACGCCCGCTACACGCGCCGCCAGCAGGTGTTCGAAATTGGCAGCGTGTATTTACAGCGCGAGGGGGAAGCGCTGCCGGACGAGCCGCGTCACGTCGGCATCGTGCTGATCGGTCCGCGCGAGCCGTCCTATTGGATGGGAAAAAACACGGGCGAGAACGTCAGCTTCTTCGATCTGAAAGGCGTGGTCGAACGACTGATCGACGGGCTGCACGTGGAGGGCGCAAGCTACAGCCGCGCCAATCACAGCAGCTTCCACCCCGGACGCTCGGCGGCGCTGAGTATTCAGGGTAAGGACATCGGTGTCCTTGGGGAGCTTCATCCGCGGGTGGCGCAGGCATTTGAACTGGCAGACGCGCCGGTCCTCGCCGCCGAGTTCGATCTGGAAGCGCTGCTGAGTCTGGTCGAGGAAAATTACGCCGTGCGCCCGCTCCCGGTGACGCCGCCCGTGCTTCAGGATATTGCATTGGTCGTGAAGGAAGAAACCCCGGCGGCAGATGTCGAATCGGTGATCCGAAAGGCGGGCGGCAGTCTGCTGAAAGCCGTTCAACTGTTCGACGTTTATCGCGGCGAGCCGATCCAAGAAGGGCATAAGAGCCTTGCCTACAGCCTGACGTATCAGACGGACGAGAAAACGTTGAAAGATGAGGAAGTCGCCGTCGTGCATAAGCGAATCGTGAAAGCCGCCGAACGCGACCTCGGCGCGAAGCTGCGCGATGGTACAATGGCATAATGAACAGCGTAATGTCAGGAGCAAACCGCAATGGCGCGCTACGCATTGAAAGTTGTGCCGGGAGACTGGGAAGTCGAGATGCCGCTTCCGTTCACCGAAGCGGAATACCACCGCGATCATGAAACCGTCGAGCCGGGAATGCACGTCGCCATCTATCAGGACGAGCCGGTGAACGGCATGGTGTCGGCGGGTCAGGTCAACCTTGCCTTCATCCATCTCGACGAGTGGGCGGTGCGGAACCTCGGCGATCTTCCGAAGCTGCATCCCGAAGCGCGCTACCTGCTGCCGCTTCAAATCGGCTTTCGGCGGGCGGGTCCGGGGATTATGCCGCGCGAGCGCGTGCGCGAAATTCTGAACGACCCCGAATTTCCGCGACCGGGCGAGAGCTGGCTCCCCATCACCTACGAGCAGTATCAGGAGTTGATTGCGGGATGGGTGTAGTCAAAGCGGAAGTCTGTCTGTAACCGTCGGTCTTTCGCGTTCATCCTTGGCGCTTTACTCCGGTATAATGGCACTGAGTACAGGAGGTATGCCATGAGTGACGTCACGTTGGAAGAAGCGACTGACCTTGCGCTGCGACTATCCCCGATAGACAAGCTTCGCCTTGTAGAGCGTCTCGCGGCAACGCTTGAACAGGAGCTTGCGAAAGAAGAGCCGTCAAAGCCTTTGAAGTCGATGTACGGGCTTCTCGCGCATCTTGGACCCGCGCCGTCAGAGGAGGACATCGCCGAGGCTCGGAAGGAGATGTGGGGTAACTTCCCGCGCGAGGACTTGCCCTGATGATCGCCGCCGTTGGCGATACCCACGCAGTACTCTGGTATCTTTTTGGTGACAAACGGCTTTCGTTAACAGCCCGCAATTTCTTCGAGGCTACCGCCATCGATGGCGATCAGATTGCTGTATCCAGTATTAGCTTTGTCGAGATCATCTATCTAGTTGAAAGACAGCGCATCCACATAGATTCATATGAGCAAGTGCGCCGAGCGTTCGACCTTCCTCAAAGTTTGTTGCTCGAAATCCCTGTCAACGCAGAAATTGCCGAATCCGTTTCACAGGTGAACGCCAAACAAGTTCCTGATATGCCGGATCGTATCATTGCGGCAACAGCCGTCTTCCTCAAGGTGCCGCTCATCAGCCGCGACCGCAAAATTCAAGCCTCTACCGTTCAAACGCTCTGGTAGCTACGCTGCAAACTGAACTTCGAGCCAATCAATTAGCGCATCCCCAATCGCCGGGTTTTGCTGCACCAGCAGCGCCCCGCGTGCCGCGCCTGTTCCCGTTTCCAGCGCCGACTCGCCCTGCCCATAATCCACGAGCGCCTGCGCCGCAGCATACGATGCGGCATCGTCCTGCCCCGCGGCGGCGAACAGGGCGCGCGGGTTAAAGCGCTGCATCGCGATCAGCAGGGGATCATGCTGCGTCGGGCTGACGAGCGCCACCGCGTCGCACAGCAGTTCCGTCGCGCAGCCTGCCAGCGCCACGTCCGCGCCGCCTTCCCCGCCGATCACGCCCATCCGCCCCGGATCGACGCTGCCGAAGTCGCTGAGCGATTGCAGCAGCCCGCTCACGTCGTCGGGACTGGCGACGGCAGCGAGGTCGATGGTCAGAACGGTAAACCCGGCAGCCTGCAAGCGCAGCGGCAAATCGAGCCAGGCGTCGCTATCCGGCGCGAGCATGAGCAGCCCCGGCACGCGCTGATCGCCCAAACTGTAGAGATCGCCGGGGAGCGTGCGCCCGTCCGCGACGGTAATTTGGATCGCCTGACGGACTTCCCCCTGAACGGGCGTGCCCACAGGCAGCGGCGGCAGGTTGCCACCGCTCGGCATCGCCGCCGCCGTCGGATCATTTTGCCCGATGAACTGAAGAGTCGGCTGCTGCGTGGGCAACTCGCCGCGCACTATCGGACTCGCTTCCACGGTCGGTCCGGTCAACGCGCGGGTGGGTGTGGCGGTGGGCGCAGGCTCCACGCTCTCACACGCGGCAAGCAGGACGATTATAAGACAAAAAATCCATTGTGGTTTCATGGGAACGCAATCGCTCGAAGTCGGCGTTACCAGACGAGGCTTGAGGTGAATCCATCACTACTGAGCAACGGGACAGAGTTTGAGCTAAAAAAGCACCAGGAATGTTAAGGTAAAATGCCTCTGTTTCTCTGTCCCCTTGTTGCTCCGTGTTAAGTTTTTGTCCTGTCTTTTGCTTTTGCTGACCGCTGATCGCTGACAGCTAATCGCTATTTTGCCAGCACGACCATGCGCGGACAACCGTCAACATACGAACTGTAGTCCAGATCACCGTAGACGAGCACGTCGTCGAAGCCTGCCGCGTTCAGCAGCAGCTTGAGTTCGGAGAAGAAGAAATAACGATTGACGACCGGGGCGACCGTGCGATAGACCACGCCGTCCTCGCCCACTTCGTCGTAAATCCACGTCACGCTCATCAACTGCTCGACGCGATCCAACTCGCTGACCGAGTGCTGCATGACAAGGTGCCCGCTCTCCGGTTCCAGAAAGGTGCGTTCCAGCGTGACCGCGCCCGTGTCCTGCCCGGCGAACGCCTCGCCCGCGTTCGGCAGGTCAATCGCCAGCACGCCGCCCGCCGCTGTCCAGACACGTGCCCGGCGCAGCAGCGCCAGCTGCTCCGGCTGCGTATGGAAATGCATGAGGCTGTTGTAGGGGATAATCGTCACGTTCGCCTTCAGGTCGAGCGGCAGGGTGAGCGCGTTGCCAAAGTGAAAGTGAACCCGACCGCGCAGGGCTGGCTTGGCGTCCAGCTTCAGGCGCGCCCGGTCGAGCATCGCGCGCTCCAACTCAATACCGTGGACGGTGTGCCCCTGCTCTGCGAGGAACAGGGCGATGCGTCCCGTGCCGCTGCCCACGATCAGAATCGGGTCGCCATGATCCCCGGCAAGGTCGGTATACAGCGGCAGGTCTTCATCTTTATCGTGATGCTCGGCGTCATAGTACCGGGCAATGGTGGCGTAGAATCCACTCATGATTTACGAGGGTTTGCGCTTCCGCGGCTGTTCCTGCTTGCGGACAAACTGATCCAGCGAATGGACGTGCGTGTCGCCCACCCAGAGCGCCGGAAACAGGCTGCGCTCGGTCTGCAGCGCCGCGTCATAGGGCTGGCGCGCGCCCGCCTGAAGCAGGGTTTTGACGGCGCGCGCCGCGTCCGCGTCGGTGTGAGCAATGTGCTTTGCCAGATCAAGCGCCACGTCGAGCGCCGTGCCCGCCGGGACAATCTGGTTCACCAACCCCAGGCTCATCAGCTCGGCGGGTTTCAGGATTTGCCCGCTCAGCAAAATCTCCATCGCGCGCCCGTAGCCGACCAGCCGCAGCAGTCGCTGCCCGCCGCCCCAACCGGGGATCAAGCCGCGCCGGATATGCACCATGCCAAACTGTGTCTTCTCGTCGGCAATGCGAACATCGCACGCCAGCGCAAGCTCGGCGCCGCCGCCCACCGCATAGCCATTGATCGCCGCAATGATGGGCACAGGCAGCCGCTCCAACGTGAGCAGCGCGTCCCCCATCAGGCTAATCATGCGCTCGCCATCGGCTTTGCTCCGCCGACGGTTGAAATCGGTCAGGTCGCCGCCGCTGCAAAACGCCTTGTCTCCCGCGCCCGTGACGATGATCGCCCGCAGCGTCATGCTCTCCGACAGCCGCGCGACAGCCGACGCAAACTGGCTCATCGTGTCCAGATCGAGGGCGTTATGAGCTTCCGGGCGATTGATCGTGAGGATGACGACCCCGTCTTCGCCCCGCTCAAATAGCAGTGTACTCATAGGCACACGAGTGTAGCGCATTTCGCAATGTTACTAAAGGATTTGCCAATGGAAGCAACGTTTGATACAATGCCGCCCGGTTTATCGCTTCTGGAAGCGGACAAAGAGCGCACGGTTAGAGCCGCGCCTGCCTTCGACGTGTAAGGAGAGATAAATTTCTTTGTCGGGAGTAAGCAATGATCTCTTGTAACTCGTGGGTTTCTATTGCCGCCTTTGCAACGCCGCTTGCACGCTCCATTCCATCCAGAACCGGACGAATCTCCGGAGCACCCGTAGTGCTTATGCCAAATTAAGCGGATTTCGCCGCACATAGCATCTGCCCGCCATTCCAGATTCCGGGCGGTGCTCCGTTTCCTTACGGAGTTGGGCGAAGCGATGGTGAATCCCTGCCCCATGCCTATCGTCGGAAACCCGATCTCCGGTCTGATTGAAAAAGAAGTAAAAGGATACTGAGTTCGATGACTGATACGCCACTTCAGCCCATTCCTGAAGACACCCAGCCCTACATGCCGCCGAGTGTGATGCTGCGCGAGCAGGAAAGACAGCGGCGGCGGGGCGTGGGCTGCTGGCTGCCCGCCATTTTCACCCTGCTCACGGTACTCGTTCTGGTGGGCGTCGGCTTGTTCCTGCCCCCCGTCAGCCTGTACGACCGTCTGTTCGGCACGCAATATGCGATGCTGAGTTCGGAAGCGAATGCCGTCGCCGCCGATGGGCTGACGGTGATTGTCGATCCCGCCGATCCCGGTCGCGACTTCGGCGTTTCGCTGACGTCGCTCACCTCAAACGGCGCGACCGTTAACACGGATGAGGCGGCTCAGGCGGCGTTGGCGGCGAAGCCATCGTTTCTGGCGCTGCAAAGCCCGCTGTATACGGTCCAGACCACGGGACGCAAACCCGGCGAAGTGACGCTCAGCGTCGACGTGCCGGCGACGGCGGGAAACCCGGACGTGCTCGACCTCTACGCATGGAATGAGCGCGCGCTGCAATGGGAATTCGTCCCCTCGCAGTTCGACGGCTCCGGCGCGCTGGTGACCACGCTCGAAGACGTGCCGGGGAAACTGGCGCTCTTCCAGTCGATGCCGCAGGATCAGCCGACCGTACTGGTCTCGGTGGACGTGACGGAAACCCTGACGCCGGACGTCGCCAGACTGGCGACGATTGTCGCGCCGGGCGGACTCCAGCCGAATCTCGAAGGCAAGCTGATCGGCTCGCTCGCGGCGGGGTTCGACCTGAACGCGGGCTATAACGTGATGCCGGTCATTCGCAACTTTGTCGATCCGCGCGCGGTCGATCCCGATACGGTGACGGCGATTCTGGGCAACAATGCGCTGCGCGACGCGCACGTCGATCAGATCAGCGCCTTTGCCAGCGCCGGTTACGACGGCGTGATGATCGACTATCGGGATATTCCCGCCGAGCAGCGTGAGAATTTCACGCGCTTCGTCAGCGACCTGGGCGCGAGTCTGGACGAGCTTGGCTTGGCGCTTGGCGTCGTCGTCCCCGCGGCGCAGAACGTGGACGGCGCGTGGGACACCGGCGCTTACGACTGGCGCGCGCTTGGCGCGGGCGCCGACCTGATACAGATCGATCTCGGTCTCGATCCTTCCGCCTTCACGCCGGGACCCGACCGTCTCAACGAGGCGATGATGCGCTGGGCAGTGGGTGAAGTCAGCCGTCACAAGCTGGTGACCGGGCTTTCGGCGCAGTCGGTTCAGCAGGTCAGCGGTGAATTCACGCCGGTCAGCTTTGCGGAAGCGATGGCGGCGCTCGGCGATGTCGAAGTCGAAGCCGAGACCACCGAAGCCGATACGATTGAGCCGGGTTCCGAAATTCGCGCCCAGCTTGATGGCATGGACGCCGTGCCGGGACGCGAAGACGCCATCCAGACCTCGTATCTCGACTACACGGATGAGAGCGGCGCGACGTTGGCGCGTATGTGGCTGACGACGCCCGACGCCCTGCGCTTCCGTATGGATCAAACCAATAACTTTGCCCTGCGCGGCGTCGCCTTTGACGACGTGCTGGCGGATGAAGTCGCGGATGGCGTGCTCGAAGCGATCCAGAGCTACAAGATGCAAATTCCGTCGTCGCCGGGCTTATACGAATTCGCCCTGCGCTGGCGCATCGAGGGCGTGGACGGCGTGGTCGACGAAATCGTGACCGACCTCAACGCCGAGATCGTCGCCACCATCAACGCGCCCGACGGCAACTACGCCATCAACGTCGAAGTCGTGGGCGCGAACGCGGAAGTGCCGCGCAGCGGTGTCGCCGTCGCGGTCTTCGCGCCGACGAATACCCCCACGCCGGAACCGACGGCGACCCCACGTCCGACAGCAGCGCCAACGCGCGTCGCGGCAGCGGCAGCGCCACCCGCCGCGGGAGGCGGAGCGCCAGCCCCGCCGTCCGCGCCGGTTGCCAACAACGCGGGGGCGATTGTCGGCGGGGGCTTTGAATACGGCGGTCACGTGACCTCGGCGGCGATGGGTCATACCGACGCGATGCGCCGCGCGGGCATGAACTGGATGAAGGTGCAAATCCCCTACCGCGTGGGCATGGGACCGGATGTCGCCGCGGGACAGATCGCGGAGGCGCACGCGCGCGGCTTTAAGATTCTGCTCGGCATCGTCGGCAGCCCCGGCGAGCTGGCGGGCGGCGGCGACGGCTACATTCAGCAGTTTAGCCAGTTCGTCGCCGGGGTCGCCGCGCTCGGACCGGACGCGATTGAAGTCTGGAACGAGCCAAACCTCGACCGCGAGTGGCCCAACGGGCAGATCAGCGGCGCGAATTACGTTCGCATCCTGCAACCCGCCTACGCCGCGATCAAGGCTGCGAACGGCAACGTCATGGTCATCAGCGGCGCGCCCGCGCCCACCGGCGCGGAAGCCGCGTTCCCCGGCGCGGTCATGAACGACGACCGCTGGCTGCGCGAAGTCGTCAACGCAGGCGGTCTGAATTACATGGACTGCGTCGGCGCGCACTACAACGAGGGCATCATCAGCCCGACGCAGCGCGGCGGCGACCCGCGGGACGGCTACTACACGCGCTATTTCTACGGTATGCTCGATACGTACTGGGGCATTGTCGGCGGTCAGCGCCAGATTTGCTTCACCGAGCTGGGCTTTCTCACGTCGGAAGGCTACGGTCCGCTGCCCTCGTACTTTGGATGGGCGGCGAACGTTACGCTCGGTCAGCAGGCGGCGTGGCTCGCGGAAGCCGCGGCGCTCTCGTCCCAGAGCGGGCGCGTGCGCCTGATGATCGTCTGGAATGTGGACTTCGCCCGTTACGACAGCGACCCGATGGCAGGCTACGCGATGATCCGACCAGGCGGCGGCTGCCCTGCCTGCGATGCGCTGGCGGGCGCCCGCTAAGGAGCCTTTATGATGACAACGTCGACGCCCGCGCGGGCGCGTGTTCGCAGGCAAATTCGCGGTTTCATCGCCGTCTGGACGATTGTGACACTGTTAATGGGAGCCTGCACGTTTGCCGCCGTCTTCGCGGCATACGAATCGATTGCGGGATCGACCGTGGTCAACCCGCGTAGCAACGCGGCGCTGCCGGTCGGCACGCAGCCGCCCGCCGCGCGCGCGGTGGTCATTCCCACCAACACGCCCTTCCCGACCCGCGCGGCGCTTCAGGTGACGCCGACGCAGGCAGCCGAAGCCGCTGCTGGAAATGAGGAGCCAGACGCCGAGGGTCAGGCGGCAGACGCCGAAGCGGAAGCCCCGGAGCCAACTGCGCTGCCCGTGGACGTCGATTACTTCGAGCTTGGCGTTCAGGTTCAGGTGAGCTATGACCTGATGGATGCGTGGATGGACGTCGCCGCCAACCAGCTTGGCGTGCCGTGGATCAAGCAGCAGGTGCGCTGGCAGGAAATCGAGCCGGAACAGGGCGAATACAACTGGGCGCCGCTGGACACGTTCCTGCCCGAAGCGTCCGAGCGCGGCATGAAGGTGCTCATCTCGGTCGTGACCGCGCCGGATTGGGCGCGCGAGCCGGGAATCAATCTCGAGCGGCACGGTCCGCCCGCCGACCCGCAGGTGTACGCCGAGTTCGTCGGCGAAATTCTGCAGCGCTATCCCGGCATGGTTCACGCCGTCGAGGTCTGGAACGAGATGAACCTCGACCGCGAGTGGACGTCGATGCGCGGCTTGAGCGCGCCAAATTACGTGGCGCTGCTGCGCGCGACTTACGAGACCATCAAGGCAATCGACGCCGGCGTGATTGTCGTCAGCGGCGCGCTGTCGCCGACCGGCTTTGACGACGGCGTGACCGCGCGCGATGACGCCGCCTTCATGGATGCGCTGATCGCGGCGGGGATGCTGAACTACACCGACTGCGTGGGCGCGCACCACAACGGTTACAACGTCAGCCCCGACTTTACCTACGACACCATCCCGAACGATCCGTCGGCGCGCTTCCGCGGTCCGTTCGACAACCCGCATCGAAGCTGGAGCTTCCGTTCCACGCTGCAAACCTACGCGCTGAAGATCGCCAACGCGGGCGGCGACCAGAAGCTGTGCGTGACCGAATTCGGCTGGCCCTCGTCGGAAGACCTGGACGGCTTCCCGCGCGGCTTCGAGTTCGCGGCGGACAACACGCTCGAAGATCAGATCTCGGGAATGCGGCAGCTCGCGCAGAAATATCCCTACATGGATTTGGAACGCGTCGGAATGTGGGGACATTCGGGCGGCGGTTTCGCGACCGCGGCGGCGATGTTCCGCTATCCGGATTTCTTCAAGGTCGGCATTTCCGAATCGGGCAACCACGACAACCGCAACTACGAGGACGACTGGGGCGAACGCTACATCGGCTTGATCCAGGGCGACAATTACGAAAAACAGGCGAATCAGAATTTCGCCAAAAACCTGAAAGGCAAGCTCCTGCTCGCGCACGGCGGAGTGGACGACAACGTACCGCCTTACAACACTTATCTGGTGGTTGACGCGCTGGTGAAAGCCAACAAGGATTTCGACCTGATAATTTTCCCGAACGCCCGTCACGGCTACGCGCAGGACAGTTTC